>NZ_AQOJ01000684.1:0-6437 GCF_000364685.1 Xanthomonas sp. SHU 166 | reverse complement strand
TCCTCCCTGCCGCTCGGCGCGGCGACGCTGTGGCTGCTCGGCCAGTGCGCGGTGCTCGCGCCGGCGCGGCGCGCGGCGGCGGTGCCGCCGGCCGTGGCCACCCGCAGCCTCTGATCCCGTCCTTCCATCGCCCGCCACCGCCCCCTTCTCCAGGACGCCACGATGTTCGGCTACTACTGCAAACTGGCGCTGCACAGCTTCGGTCGCAACCGCCTGCTGACCGCCCTGATGGTGCTGGCGATCGCGGTCGGCATTGGCGCATCGATGACCACGCTGACCGTGTTCCACGTGCTGGCGGCCGATCCCATTCCCGGCAAGAGCGGGCAGCTGTTCAACGTCGAACTCAACGTCGAACCGGACGACCGTTACGATCCGAACGACACCGACCCGCAGCAACTGACCCGCCGCGATGCCGAGGCGCTGCTGCGCGACCGGCGCGGCGACCGCCAGGCGATGATGTCGGCCGGCAGCGTGACGGTGGTGCCGGCGCAGCCGCAGCTGACCCCGTTCGGCGCCGAAGCGCGCTACACCAGCGCCGACTTCTTCCCGATGTTCGCCGTGCCGATGCGCTACGGCCACGCCTGGACCGCGGACGACGATGCCCGGCGCGCACGTGTCGCGGTGATTTCGCGGCGGCTCAATACCCAGCTGTTCGGCGACGTGGACAGTGTCGGCCGCCAGCTCCAGCTCGGCGATGCCGTGCTGCGTGTGGTCGGGGTGATCGACGTCTGGGACATGAACCCGCGCTTCTACGATCTCACCAACAACGAGTATGGCGACAGCGAGGACGTGTTCGTGCCGTTCTCCACCGCACGCGACCTGGACCTGGACGTCAGCGGTTCGATGTCCTGCTGGGGCGACCATGCCGGCAACAGGACCAGCGCGAACGCCCCCTGCGCCTGGATCCAGTACTGGGTGGAACTGGACAGCCCCGACAAGCGCGCCGCCTACCTGGACGCGCTGCAGGCCTATGCGCAGCAGCAACGCGACGCCGGCCGCTTCCGCCATCCGCCGGACATCCGCCTCAGCGACGTGATGACCTGGCTGGACCGCAACCACGCCGTCCCCTCCGACGTGCGCCTGCAGGTATGGCTGGCGCTGGCGTTCCTGGGCATCTGCCTGCTCAACACCGCCGGGCTGATGCTGGCCAAGTTCCTGCGCCACAGCGGCGAGATCGGCGTGCGCCGCGCGCTGGGCGCCTCGCGCCGCGCGATCTTCGCCCAGCACCTGGTCGAAGTGGCGGCGATCGGCGCGGTCGGCGGCAGCGCCGGCCTGCTGCTGGCCTGGATCGGCACCTGGCTGGTGCGGCAGCAGCCGTCCACCTACGCCGCGCTGGCGCACATGGATGGCCGCATGCTGCTGCTCGCGCTGGCGTTGAGCCTCGGCAGCGCCCTGCTCGCCGGCCTGCTGCCGGCCTGGCAGGCGATGCGCGTGCCCACCGCCCTGCAGCTCAAGTCGCAATGACGCGCCACGTGCGCCCCTCTCCGCCAGGAACTCCCGCCGTGTCCCTCCATCCCATTCTCTCCAGTCTGCGCAAGCACCGCGTCGCGGCCAGCCTGATCGTGCTGGAAATCGCCTTCAGCTGCGCCGTGGTCTGCAATGCGCTGTTCCTGATCGATCAGCGGCTCGAGCGCATGCACCGGCCCAGCGGCGTCGCCGAGCAGGAGCTGGTGCAGCTGCGCAGCCGCAGCGTGGTCAGCGACGGCAATGGCGCCGCGCAGACCCGCGCCGACCTGGACGCGCTGCGACGCATTCCGGGTGTGCGCGAGGCCAGCATCATCAACCAGCCGCTGTTCGGCGATTCGCTCGGCTACAGCGGCGTGTCGCTGCGCCCGGACCAGGAGCGCAGCACCCTGCACGCGGTGCAGTACTTCGGCGACGCGCGGCTGCTCGATACCCTGGGGCTGCATCTGGTCGCAGGGCGCCGCTTCGCGGACGACGAGTTCATCGACGACGCGCAACTGCGCGATCCGGTGGCCAAGCGCATCCCGCCCTCGGTCATCCTCAGCCAGTCGCTGGCGCAACGCCTGTTCCCCGGCCAGAACGCGGTGGGCCGCACCATCTACGTCTACGGCGAACACCGCATCGTCGGCGTGGTGCAACGCCTGGTGCAACCCCGCGAAGGAGGGAACGTCGGCCACTACGAGGACACGATGCTGTTCCCGGTGAACGTCGCCTACGATCGCGGCACCTACCTGCTGCGCGTGCGCGATCCGGCGCAGCGCGAGGCAGTGCTGCGGCAAGCCAAGGCGACGCTGGCGCAACACGGTCCACGGCGGATGATGAACGGCGGCAAGACCCTGCAACAAGCACGCGCGGACTACTACCGCGACGACCAGGCGATGGCCTGGCTCCTGGTCGGCGTCTGCGTCCTGCTGCTGTTGGTCACCGCCCTGGGCATCGTCGGCCTGACCAGTTTCTGGGTGCAGCAGCGCACCAAGCAGATCGGCATCCGCCGCGCGCTCGGCGCTACCTGCACGCAGATCCTGCGGCATTTCCAGTTGGAGAACTTCCTGCTCGCCAGCGCCGGCATCGTCCTCGGCATGCTGCTGGCCTATGCCGCCAACCTGTATCTGATGAGCGCTTACGAGCTGCCGCGGCTGCCGTTGTGGTACCTGCCGGTCGGCGCGGTGGTGCTGTGGCTGCTCGGCCAGCTCGCAGTGCTGCCGCCCGCACGTCGCGCCGCGGCGGTGCCGCCGGCGGTGGCCACGCGCAGTGTCTGAGCGAACGCGGCCACCGTCCAAACGAGGAGAGGCAGGATGCTGAACCATTATCTGCTGCTGGCCTGGCGCAGCCTGCGGCGCACGCCGATCGCCACCGCGCTGATGGTGCTGGCGATCGGCCTGGGCATCGGCGCGAGCATGACCATGCTGACGGTGCTGCACGTGATGTCGCGCGACCCGCTGCCGGACAGGAGCGCTGCGCTCTACACACCGCATCTGGATCCGTTGCCGAGCAGCTACCCGGACAACCAGGAGTGGGGCGATCCGGCCGACAACCTCACCTGGCCCGACGCCATGGCGCTGCTGCGCGCCGCACCCGCCACGCCGCAGGCGGCGATGGCCGGCGGGCAGATCTTGCTGTGGCCGCCGCGTGCGACGCAAGCGCCGCTCGACCTGAGCGGCCGCTACACCAGCGCCGGATTCTTCGCCGTGTTCGGCATCCCCTTGCAGCGCGGCCACGGCTGGAGCGTGGCGGACGACCGGAGCCACGCCCGCGTCATCGTGCTGAGCCGCACCCTGGCCGACACCCTGTTCGGCGCGCGCGATCCGATCGGCCAGCGGGTGGCGCTCGGGGAAAAGCGCATCGGCTTCGAGGTGATCGGCGTGACCGGCGATTGGGATCCGCAACCGCTGTTCTACGCCGACCCTGGCAGCAAGGGCAGTTTCGGCCAGCGCGACGATTTCTTCCTGCCGCTGTCGACCGCGATGGAACTGGCGCTGGACGTCAACAGCAACATCAGCAGTTGGAACAGCTTCAACGGCGACGACGCGGCGCGACGCAAGGATCCCTCGACCAGCTGGCTGCAGTTCTGGGTGCGCCTGGACACGCCGCAACAGGTCGCCGCCTACCAGCGCCTGCTCTACGACTACGCCGCGACACAGCACGCCAGCGGCCGCTTCCAGCGGCCGCCGGAGCGGGCGCGCCTGTATGCGTTGATGGACTGGCTGCACCATTTGCGGATGGTGCCCGACGATGTGCGCCTGCAGACGCTGCTGGCGCTGGGCTTCCTGTGGATCTGCCTGGTCAACGTGATCGCCTTGCTGCTGGCGAAATTCCTGCGTCGCGGTGGCGAGATCGGCGTGCGACGCGCGCTCGGTGCCCGCCGCGGCCACGTGTTCCTGCAGTTCGGCAGCGAGGCCGCGCTGATCGGATTGCTCGGTGGCGCCGTTGGCATCGCGATCGCCGAACTGGGTCTGTGGAGCGTGCGCCAGCGCCCGGACGACTACGCCAGGCTGGCGCGGATGGACCTGCAGATGCTTCTCGCCACCGTGGCACTGGCGGTGATCGCCGCCCTGCTGGCGGGCCTGCTGCCCGCCTGGCGGGCCAGCCGGATCAACCCCGCCCTGCAGATCAAGGACCTGACATGAATCTGCCGATCCGCCCCATCCTCTCCAGCCTGCAGCATCACCGCCTGACCGCCGCGCTGCTGGCGCTGCAGGTCGCACTGACCTGCGCCTTCGTCGCCAACGCCGTGTTCCTGATCGGTGGGCGCATCGAACGTCTGCGGGTCTCCAGCGGCTTGCCCGAGGAAGAACTGGCGCTGATCTCGGTGCGCGGCGTCCAGAGCGATGGCAATGCGCTGGCCCAGCAGCAATCCGATCTGCGGGCGTTGCGCAGCATTCCCGGTGTCACCGCGGCCGCCGCGATCGGCTTCAGCCTGCCGCTGTCCGGCGGCGCCAACGACTATGGCGGTTGCCCCGACCGGCAGACGCTGGACCGCGCGATGGCGCGGCAGTCGATGGACGATACAGGGTGCATCCAGGCCACGTACTACAGCGGCTCGCCCGGTTTCGTGCAGGCCATGGGCGCGCACCTGATCGCCGGCCGCGACTTCCATGCCGACGAATATTCCACCGCCACACCGAGCGCCGTGATCGTCACCCGCGCGCTGGCGCGGCAACTGTGGCCAGGTCAACCTGCGGTCGGCAAAACGCTGTATGGCGGAGTCCAGGGCGCCGTCGTCGTCGGCGTCGTCGACGATCTGCTGCGCACGACGCTGCGCGGCGCAGCGGTCGACCATCTGGCCGCGCTATCGCCGCAGTTGCCCGCGGGCAACCAGGTGCAGTACCTGTTGCGCAGCGCGCCGCAGGACCGCGAACGGATCCTGGCCGCGGCGGCCGACGCGCTGGCACAGACAGGACCGCTGCGGCTGATTCCGGCCGAAGGGCGCCGCAGCTACGCCCAACTGCGGCAGCGCTATTTCCAGCGCGATGCCACCATGATCGGGTTGCTGCTCGCGGCGACCACCGGCCTGTTGTTCGTGACCGCCCTGGGCATCGGCGGGCTGGCCAGTTTCTGGGTGCAGCAACGCACGCGCCAGATCGGCATCCGCCGCGCCATCGGCGCGACCCGTCGCGACATCCTGCGCCATTTCCAGACCGAAAACCTGCTGATCGTGAGCGCCGGCAGCGCCGTGGGCATGGTGCTGGCGTTGCTGCTCAATCAAGCGCTGTTGCAGCGCTACGACCTGCCACGCCTGCCGCTGTGCTACCTGCCGACCGTCGCTGCGGCGCTCCTGCTGCTCGGCCAGCTGGCGATCCTGGCGCCCGCACGCCGCGCCGCGGCGGTGCCGCCGGCGGTGGCCACCCGCAGTGTCTGAGCCGCCGATGCACGCAGGCACGACAAGCCGCGCGCGGGCTGCGATGATGCCGCCTGGTCCGTTTTTCTCCGCCGGCGTGTCCCGCCGCGCCCAAGGTGCACGATGCCCTGCCTGCTGATCATCGACGACAACCCCGCGGTCGCCACCGCGCTGGAAGTGCTGTTCTCCCTGCACGACATCGACACCGTCCATGCCGACAGCCCGCAGGCGGGCCTGCAGCGCCTGGGCGAGGGCGACATCGACCTGGTCCTGCAGGACATGAACTTCACCGCCGACACCACCTCCGGCGAGGAAGGCGTGGCCCTGTTCGAGGCGATCCGCACGCGCCATCCGGATCTGCCGGTGATCCTGCTGACCGCCTGGACCCAGCTCAGCAGCGCGGTGGAGCTGGTCAAGGCCGGCGCCGCCGACTACCTGGCCAAGCCCTGGGACGACCGCAAGCTGCTGACCACCGTCAACAACCTGCTGGAGCTGTCGGAGACACGACGCGAACTGGAACGCCGCCGCGACGGCGAGCGCCGCCATCGCCAGCAATTGGCGCAGCGCTACGACCTGTGCGGCGCAGTGTTCGCCGACCCCGCCAGCGAGCGCGCCATCGCCCTGGCCTGCCAGGTCGCGCGCTCGGAACTGCCGGTGCTGATCACCGGCCCCAACGGCAGCGGCAAGGAGAAGATCGCGCAGATCATCCAGGCCAACTCCTCGGTACGGCGCGGCCCGTTCGTGGCGCTCAATTGCGGCGCGATCCCGGCCGAACTGATCGAGGCCGAGCTGTTCGGCGCCGAGGCCGGCGCCTACACCGGCGCCAACAAGGTGCGCGAGGGCAAGTTCGAGGCCGCCGACGGCGGCACGCTGTTCCTGGACGAGATCGGCAACCTGTCGCTGGCCGGGCAGATGAAGCTGCTGCGGGTGCTGGAGACCGGCCGGTTCGAGCGGCTGGGCTCCAACCGCGAGCGGCAGGTCAAGGTGCGGGTGATCAGCGCCACCAACGCCGACCTGACCGCGATGATCCGCGACGGCAGCTTCCGCGAGGACCTGTACTACCGGCTCAACGCGGTGGAACTGTCGCTGCCGGCGCTGGCCGAGCGCCCCGGCGACATCGTGCCGCTGGCCGAGC
>NZ_AQOJ01000683.1:0-10896 GCF_000364685.1 Xanthomonas sp. SHU 166 | reverse complement strand
GAAAAGCCGCTGTCGGCCGGCGCCTGCCAGGCGCTGCAGCGCCACGCCTGGCCCGGCAACGTGCGCGAACTGCGCAACGTGGTGCAGCGCGCCGAACTGCTGGCCGGCGGCGCGCAGATCGAGGCCGCCGACCTCAACCTGCCCAAGCCCGCCGCGCCGCGCACGGCCGCCGCTGCCGAACCCGACCGCGAGCGCATCGTGGCCGAGCTGAGCCGTGCGCACGGCGTCATCGCCCAGGCCGCCGCCGAACTGGGCATGAGCCGGCAGGCGCTGTACCGGCGCATGGACCGCTACGGCATCCCGCGCGAATGAAACTGCGCCGCTCCTTCACCGTCATGCTGTTCCTGCGCCTGCTGCCGGTGCTGGCGCTGGCCGCCGCCCTGCCGTGGCTGCTGGCCTACTGGATGGACCGCGGCTGGGAAGTGGTCACGGCCTCGGCGCTGACCCTGCTGCTGTTGATGTGGTGGACGCTGCGCCGCGCCACCGCGCCGATGCGCTCGCTGTTCCGCGCCCTGGCCGGCACCGTCAGCAGCTACCGCGACGGCGAATACAACTTCGGCGTGCACTGGCGCGGCGACGACGAACTGGGCGAGATGGTCGCCGCGCACGCGCAACTGGGCGAGATCCTGCGCGAACAGCGCCAGGGCCTGGCGCAGCGCGAGCTGATGCTCGACACCATGGTGCAGAACACCCCGGTGGCGATGCTGCTCACCTCCAAGGGCGGCGACGGCCTGCGCCGCGTGGTGTTCTCCAACCTGGCTGCGCGCAAGCTGCTGCACAGCGGCTGGAAGCTGGAAGGACAGCGCCTGGACGACCTGCTGCTGGGTGTGCCAGCGCCGCTGCGCGAGGCGATCTCGCGCGGTGGCGACAGCCTGTTCGCCATCGAAGGCAGCGACGAGGATCCGGAGGAGGAGCAGATCTACCACCTGTCGCAGCGCCGCTTCCATCTCAACGGCCGCCCGCACGAACTGCTGTTGATCCGCCTGCTCACCGCCGAACTGCGCCGCCAGGAAGTGCACACCTGGAAGAAGGTGATCCGGGTGATCAGCCACGAGCTCAACAACTCGCTGGCGCCGATCGCCTCGCTGGCGCACTCCGGCGCCGAGCTGGTGCGGCGGCAGAAGGTGGAGCGGCTGGAAGAGGTGTTCGGCACCATCGAGGAACGCGCGCGGCACCTGGAAGGCTTCATCCGCGGCTACGCGCGCTTCGCCAAGCTGCCGCAGCCGCAACTGCAGACGGTGCACTGGGCGCAGTTCCTGGCCGGGCTGCAGCAGCAGATTCCGTTCGCGCTGGACCTGGAATCGCCGGACCTGCACAGCCGGGTCGATCCGGCGCAACTGCAGCAGGCCCTGCTCAACCTGGTCAAGAACGCCCACGAATCCCTGCCCGAGGGGCAGACGCCGGCCGATGGCGTGCGCGTGCGCGTGTCCACCCGCCCGGACTGGCTGCGCCTGGAAGTGCTGGACCGCGGCAGCGGCATGAACGAGGCGGTGCTGCACAACGCGTTGATGCCGTTCTACTCGACCAAGCGCAACGGCACCGGCCTGGGCCTGGCCCTGACCCGCGAGATCGTCGAAGCCCACGGCGGCCGCCTGTCGCTGCACAACCGCGACGAAGGCGGGCTGTGCGTGACGGTGCAGTTGCCGCAGGGGGAGCGGGGCTGATTTTTTTCGGGATTGGGGATTGGGGATTGAGCGCCGGGACCCGGGACCCGAAGAGCATGAGCGCACCTAGCCAAGCCGTGACCGTCGCGCTACGTTCCGCTCAAGCAAAAGCGCTGCGGTTCAGCGGCGCGCACCCAGGACACGTCGGGCGCAGTGGCTCAGTAGATCGCCATGTGGTCGATCACGGCACGATCGACGTCGGCGCAGCCCTTGACCACGATCTCGACATTGGCCTTGCTGGTGAACGCAGCCAGGGCGAGCGAATACAGTTCCTTGAAGTGGGGCGTCGCTTCGTCGCGGTAGACCTCATAGAACACACCGCCGCATTGCTGCGGAATGTCGCTATCGGCGACGACGAGGGTGAATCGATTGGATTCCGAATATAACTTGCTGACCTTTGCATGCACGCGCTCAAACGCCGGCGCCTGAAAACTCAGCAGCGTCAGCACTGACGCCACGACAAGTCGCTTCATGATCTCCCCTGGATTGGACCGTCGCGGCATCATTGCCGCGCTTCCATCTGTATACAGTATCAGCGCTACCCCGGCAGCATCGACGACCCGGCCGCGAGGCTCAGCGCGACGGCAGCGGACAACGCATCGCCACCCGCAGGTGCATCGGGAAACCGAGTGCGGCTTCCTGTCGCCAGGTCGCGCGCAACTGTGGTCCCCACTGCGCAGGCGGCAGCGCGACGAAGCCCTCGCTGGCGTAGAACGGGGCATTCCACGGCACGTCGCGCAAGGTGGTCAGCAGCATGCATTGGAAACCAGCAACTGCCGCGGCGGCGCGCGCATGCCGCAGCAGGGCACGGCCGTGGCCGCGGCGCCCGGCATCGGGATCCACGTCCATCTGCTGCACGTGGAAGCCGCCGTCCAGGCACCCGCCGAGCAGATAGCCGACGCAACGTTCGTCCTCGTCCAGCGTCACCCATAACTGCTCGCGCGCCAATCCGGCACGTAGGGCGTGCGTCTCCAACGCGTGCGCCGCGAACACGGCCTGCGCCGGATGCCCTTGCAGCAGGGCACCGGCGCGCCGCTCGATCTCCGGCAACCGCGCCAACTCCTGCGCGCGCGCCAGACGAATGCGCCCGGCCATGCCTCAGTCGCGCTTGCCCGGGCGTTTCCAGCCTTCGACGGTTTCCTGGCGCACCCGCGCCACGCTCAGCTTGCCGGCCGGCGCGCTGCGGGTGATCACCGAGCCGGCACC
Organism: Xanthomonas sp. SHU 166; assembly: GCF_000364685.1. Classification (NCBI taxonomy): domain Bacteria; kingdom Pseudomonadati; phylum Pseudomonadota; class Gammaproteobacteria; order Lysobacterales; family Lysobacteraceae; genus Xanthomonas; species Xanthomonas sp. SHU 166. The sequence goes on along the minus strand of NZ_AQOJ01000683.1, from coordinate 8,026 downwards.
GATGGTGGCGCCGTCGCCGATCTCCAGCGGCGCCACCAGCGCGCTGTTGGAGCCGACGAACACGCCATCGCCGATCACCGTCTGCGACTTGTTGACGCCGTCGTAGTTGCAGGTGATCACCCCGGCACCGACGTTGACGCCGCTGCCGATGGTCGCGTCGCCGAGGTAGGTCAGGTGATTGGCTTTGCTGCCGACGCCGAGCACCGCCTTCTTGGTCTCGACGAAGTTGCCGATGTGCACGCCATCGGCCAGCACCGTGCCCGGGCGCAGCCGCGCGAACGGGCCGATCTGCACCGCGCCCTCGGCGACCACGCCTTCCAGGTCGCAATGCGCACGCACCTCGGTACCCGGCCCCAGCACCACGTCCTTCAAGCGCACGAACGGGCCGATGCTGACGCCGTCGCCCAGTTCCACCTCGCCTTCCAGGATCACGTTGGCGTCGATGCGCACGTCGTGGCCGGCGCGCACGCGGCCGCGCTGGTCCAGGCGGTTCGGGTCGATCAGTTGCACGCCCTGCTCGCACAGCGCACGCGCCGCGCGCAGTTGCCAGGCACGTTCCAGTTGCGCCAGCTGCCACGGATCGTTGGCGCCCTCGGCCTCGATCGGGTCGGCCACCAGCACCATCTCGGCCGGGGTGAACTCGGCGGCGGCGGCGGCGAACACGTCGGTCAGGTAGTACTCGCCCTGCGCGTTGTCGTTGCGCAACTGCGCCAGCCAGCGCTTCAGCGCGGTGGACTCGGCGGTGACGATGCCGGTGTTGATGGTGCGGATGCGCCGCTGCTCGTCGTCGGCGTCCTTCTGCTCGACGATCGCCGCGACCTTGCCGGCGGCGTCGCGCACGATGCGGCCGTAGCCGGTGGGATCCTCCGGCTCGGCCACCAGCACCGCGACGCGGCCGGGCGCATGCAGCAGGCGGGTCAGGGTCTCGGCGCGGATCAGCGGCACGTCGCCGTACAGCACCAGCACGGTGGCCGCGTCGGGTACGGCCGCCATCGCCTGCTGCACCGCGTGGCCGGTGCCCAGCTGTTGCGCCTGCTCGGCCCACAGCAGGTCCGGCTGGTCGGCGAACGCCGCCAGCACCGCCTCGCCGCCGTGGCCATGGACGATGTGGATCGCGTCCGGCTGCAGCTGGCGCGCGGTCTCGATCACATGCGCCAGCATCGGCCGGCCGGCGATCGGCTGCAGCACCTTGGGCTTGGCCGACTTCATCCGCTTGCCCGCGCCGGCGGCGAGGATCACGACGTGCAGGGGCAGACTCATGGGGCGGTTCCGTTGCGGGTGGACGACGAATTCTAGAGGCTGCCGGCCACGCCTGCCGTCACGACCGCGCCACACGCGGCGGGCTGCACAGCGGCGCCGCAGGCGCTAGCATGCGCGATCGTCTTCTCCTGCGGATGTTCATGGGTCTCCTGCGCCAGGGCAGCCAGTTCCTGCTGATCGGCCTGCTGCAATTGCTGGTCGACTGGAGCGTGTTCGTCGCCGCCACCGCGGCCGGCATGCCGACGGTCCCAGGCAACGTGCTGGGCCGCGTCTGCGGCGCCCTGCTCGGGTTCTGGCTCAACGGCCGCATCACTTTCGCCAGCGACGACGCCGCACGCCTGGGCTGGCGCCGCTTCGGCCGCTTCATGGCCATGTGGCTGGTGCTCACCGCGCTCAGCACCTGGCTGGTGGCGCTGTGCGCCCATGCCCTGGGCCTGCGCCTGGCCTGGCTGGCCAAGCCGCTGGTCGAAGGCATGCTGGCGGTGGTGTCGTTCTTCCTGGGCCGGCAGTTGGTGTATCGCTAGCGCTGGCGACACGGCAGGCAGGCGGCACCGCTGCGTGCGCTCGGCGCCGGCTGTCGGGGCTGAAGCCCCTCCCACAAAAGACCTAACGTATGCCGGGAGCATCCCTGTGGGAGCGACTTCAGTCGCGACGAGCGAAGCCTAGACGGCCAGCGCGGATCGGGCCTGCAGAGCGCCAAATCGGCTTCAGCGCCCCGTTGGGCGCAGGCAACGCGCCATCGGCCCCGCTACCGACGACTCAGCGGCAGAAATCGCCGAGGCTGCGCACCAGCGCGGTGCGGTGCAGTTGGTCGAGCTGCCAGCGCAGCGCATAGGCCTCGGCCACGCGCGCGGTCGTGGCCGGGCAATCCGGGGCCTGGCGCAGCGTGGCGCTGGCCTGCAACGCGTCCAGCATCTCGCCCTGCAGCTGGTCCAGGCGCGCGCGCAGTGCGGTCAGGTCCGGGCGCGGGCTGTTGGGCGCGCGGCCGCGCAGGTGCCAGCGCGACAGCAGTTCGTACTGCACCAGCTTGTTGGATTCGATCTGCATGCCGAAGAAACGCGCCGCATCGTCCGGATCCACGCCGTGGGCCGGCGCCTGATCGCGCACGCTGGCCAGCACCGCGGCCTCGCGCGTGGCATCCAGCACCGGCTTGCCGCTGTCCCACTTGCTCAGCGCCACCTGGTCGCCGATCGCATTGCGCTCGACGATGCGATCCAGCAGCGGCTCCAGTGGGGTGGCACTGCGTGCGGGCAATGCGCATCCCATCAACAGGGCGCCGGCCAGCACGGCGGTCAGCGCATGCATGCAGGGACGAGGAACGGCAGCGGACAGGCTCATCTCGGTTCTCCGGTAACCGTCTGCGGGTGGGGGATGAACCGCAGATCGGGCGGCCATCTTGCCGCAGTCCACCGACCGCACGATGACCGCACCCGCGTCTTGTCGCATGCCAGCGCGGCCGAGTCAGCGACCAGCAAGCCAGCGCCGTGCGCTGCGTCGCAGTCCAGCTCGATCTCGGGCTGCGCCGCAGGAATGCGATCTTCGCGGCGATCCAATGCGCCTGCGCGTCACAGAGTGCGGCAAGCCGGATCCGCGAGGTGATCCCCCACATGCACGCGGAGGCGGCGTGCGAAGGAGACCCCCATCTCCCAGACACGCCAACGCCGGCAAACGCCGGCGTCGTCGTCGCGCATGCGGCCATCAGGCCGCGGGGCGGTGAACTCAGTGCTTGAGGTTCTTGCGCAGGCGCTCCAGCGCCTGCAACTGCGCGGTGACCTCGGCCAGCTTGGCCTGTGCCTCGGCCACGTCCATGCCTTCGCCGCGGTTGGCGAGCAGGCGCTCGGCTTCTTCCTTGGCCTTGCGCACCGACGCTTCGTCGATGTCCTGCGCGCGGATCGCGGTGTCGGCCAGGATCGTCACCACCTGCGGCTGCACCTCGAGGATGCCTCCGGAGATGGCGAAATCCAGCTGCTCGCCGCTCGCGGTGGTCACCACCACCTTGCCGGGCTTGAGCCGGGTGATCAACGGCGCGTGCTTGGGCGCGATGCCCAGCTCGCCCAGCTCGCCGGTCGCGACCACCAGGGTGGCGTCGCCGTGGTAGATCTCATGCTCGGCGCTGACGATGTCGCAACGGATGGTGCTCATGGTGCCTCACTGGGTGAGGCGGGAATCGGGAATCGGGAATCGGGAATGGGGAGAAGCGGGTGTGCCGTTTCTCGACCATTACGCGATGCATCAGATTCCAGTTGTCCCGCCTTGACGATTCTCGATTCCCGATTCCCCATTCCCGGATGCCGGCCGCCTGCGGCCGGCGTCCAGATCAGGCCTTCTCGGCCATCTTCTTGGCCTTCTCGACCGCTTCCTCGATGCCGCCGACCATGTAGAAGGCCTGCTCCGGCAGGTGGTCGTACTCGCCGTCGACGATGGCCTTGAAGCCGCGGATGGTGTCCTTCAGCGACACGTACTTGCCCGGCGAGCCGGTGAACACTTCGGCCACGTGGAACGGCTGGCTGAAGAAGCGCTCGATCTTGCGCGCGCGCGACACGGCCTGCTTGTCCTCTTCGGACAGTTCGTCCATGCCCAGGATCGCGATGATGTCCTTCAGTTCCTTGTACTTCTGCAAGGTGGACTGCACGCGGCGGGCGGTGTCGTAGTGCTCGTGGCCGATCACGTTCGGGTCCAGCTGGCGGCTGGTCGAATCGAGCGGATCCACCGCCGGGTAGATACCCAGCGAAGCGATGTTACGCGACAGCACGACGGTGGCGTCGAGGTGGGCGAAGGTGGTCGCCGGCGACGGGTCGGTCAGGTCGTCCGCGGGCACGTACACGGCCTGGATCGAGGTGATCGAGCCGGACTTGGTCGAGGTGATGCGCTCCTGCAGCACGCCCATTTCCTCGGCCAGGGTCGGCTGGTAGCCCACCGCCGACGGCATGCGGCCCAGCAGCGCCGACACTTCGGTACCGGCCAGGGTGTAACGGTAGATGTTGTCGACGAACAGCAGCACGTCCTTGCCCTTGCCCGAAGCGTCCTTCTCGTCGCGGAAGTACTCGGCCATGGTCAGGCCGGTCAGCGCGACGCGCAGGCGGTTGCCCGGCGGCTCGTTCATCTGGCCGTACACCATCGCCACCTTGTCCAGGACGTTGGAGTCCTTCATCTCGTGGTAGAAGTCGTTGCCCTCGCGGGTACGCTCGCCCACGCCGGCGAACACGGACAGACCCGAGTGCGCCTTGGCGATGTTGTTGATCAGTTCCATCATGTTGACGGTCTTGCCGACGCCGGCGCCGCCGAACAGGCCGACCTTGCCGCCCTTGGCGAACGGACACATCAGGTCGATGACCTTGATGCCGGTCTCCAGCAGCTCGGTGGCCGAGGACTGGTCTTCGTAGGTCGGCGCCGCGCGGTGAATTTCCCAATGGTCGGTGGCCTGCACGTCGCCGGCCTCGTCGATCGGACGACCCAGCACGTCCATGATGCGGCCCAGCGTGCCGGCGCCGACCGGCACCGAGATCGCACGACCGGTGTTGGTGGCGACCAGGTTGCGCTTGAGGCCGTCGGTGGAGCCGAGGGCGATCGTACGCACGACGCCGTCGCCCAACTGCTGCTGCACTTCCAGCGTGATGGCGGTGCCGTCGACCTTCAGTGCGTCGTACACCTTCGGCACATCGGCACGCGCGAATTCGACGTCGACGACCGCGCCGATGATCTGAACGATCTTGCCCTGACTCATTTGGATAACTCCACTAATGTCTATGCGAATCTGGTGTCGGGAATGGGGAACGGGGAATCGGGAATGGGAAGATCAAGCGCTGCTGCTTCGACCATTCCCGTTTCTCCATTCCCCATTCCCGGCTACACAGCGGCTGCGCCGCCGACGATTTCGGAAATTTCCTGGGTGATCGCAGCCTGACGCGCCTTGTTGTAGACCAACTGCAAGGTGCTGATCAGCTTGCTGGCGTTGTCGCTGGCCGCCTTCATCGCGACCATACGCGCCGCATGCTCGGACGCCACGTTCTCCAGCACCGCCTGATACACCAGCGACTCGATGTAACGCGTCATCACGTGCTCGAGCACGCTCGCGGCATCGGGTTCGTACAGGTAGTCCCAGTCGTGGTGCGCGACCTGGCTCTCGGACGCCGGCAGCGGCAGCAGCTGGTCGAAGCTGGCCTTCTGCGTCATCGTGTTGACGAAGCGGTTGTAGACCAGATACACGCGGTCCAGCTTGCCTTCGGTGAACGCGTCCAGCATCACCTTGATCACGCCGATCAACTGCTCCAGCTGCGGCAGGTCGCCGAGGTGGCTGACGCTGCCGACCATGTCCACCTTGATCCGGCGGAAGAACACCGAGGCCTTCTGGCCGATGGTGACCACGTCCACGCCCGCGCCCTGGTCCTGCCACTGGCGCACTTCGCCCAGCATCTTGCGGAACAGGTTGTTGTTCAGGCCGCCGGCCAGGCCGCGATCGGAGGAGATCACGATGTAGCCGACGCGCTTGACCGACTCGCGCTGCACCAGGAACGGATGCGTGTAATCGGTGCTGGCCTGCGCCAGATGCCCGATCACCTGCTTCATCGCCTGCGCGTACGGACGCGAGGTCTTCATCCGATCCTGCGCCTTGCGGATCTTGGAGGCCGAGACCATCTCGAGCGCGCGCGTCACCTTGCGGGTGTTCTGCACGCTCTTGATCTTGGATTTGATTTCGCGTCCGCCTGCCATGCTCTCGCTCGCTTTGCTCGCTTCGTGGGAATGGGGAATGGAGAATCGGGAATGGGCAAGCCCGGATCCCGCTCCTACGATTCCCTATTCTCTAATCCCGATTCCCGGCAACTGATTTACCAGCTGCCCGTGGTCTTGAACTCGCCGATGCCCTTCTTGAACGCGGCCTCGATGTCGCCGTTCCAGTCGCCGGTGTCGTTGACCTTGGCGATCAGCTCGCCCTGGGTGTTGGCGAAGTGGGCGTGCAGGCCCTCCTCGAACGCCAGCAGCTTGTTGACCGGCACGTCGTCGAGGTAGCCCTCGTTGACCGCGTAGATCGACAGCGCCTGGTTGGCGATGGACATCGGCATGTACTGCTTCTGCTTCATCAGCTCGGTGACGCGCTGGCCGCGCTCGAGCTGCTTGCGGGTGGCTTCGTCCAGGTCCGAGGCGAACTGCGCGAACGCCGCCAGCTCGCGGTACTGCGCCAGCGAGATACGGATGCCGCCGGAGAGCTTCTTGATGATCTTGGTCTGCGCGGCGCCGCCGACGCGCGACACCGAGATACCGGCGTTCACCGCCGGGCGGATGCCGGCGTTGAACAGGTCGGTTTCCAGGAAGATCTGGCCGTCGGTGATCGAGATCACGTTGGTCGGCACGAACGCGGACACGTCGCCGGCCTGGGTCTCGATGATCGGCAGCGCGGTCAGCGAACCGGTCTTGCCCTTGACCTCGCCCTTGGTGAACTGCTCCACGTACTCCTCGGACACGCGCGCGGCGCGCTCCAGCAGGCGGCTGTGCAGGTAGAACACGTCGCCCGGGTAGGCTTCGCGGCCCGGCGGGCGCTTCAGCAGCAGCGAGATCTGGCGGTAGGCCACGGCCTGCTTGGACAGATCGTCGTACACGATCAGCGCGTCTTCGCCGCGGTCCATGAAGTACTCGCCCATGGTGCAGCCGGCGTAGGCGCTGATGTACTGCATCGCCGCCGATTCGGAGGCGGTCGCGGCGACCACGATGGTGTGCGCCAGCGCACCGTTCTCTTCCAGCTTGCGCACGATGTTGGCGACGGTCGAGGCCTTCTGCCCGATCGCCACGTACACGCACTTGATGCCGGTGTTCTTCTGGTTGATCACCGCGTCGATAGCCAGCGCGGTCTTGCCGGTCTGGCGGTCGCCGATGACCAGTTCGCGCTGGCCGCGGCCGATCGGGATCATGGCGTCGACCGACTTATAGCCGGTCTGCACCGGCTGGTCGACCGACTTGCGCCAGATCACGCCCGGCGCCACGCGCTCCACCGGCGCGGTCTGGCTGGTGCCCAGCGGGCCCTTGCCGTCGATCGGCTCGCCCAGCGCGTTGACCACGCGGCCCAGCAGTTCCTTGCCGACCGGCACTTCCAGGATGCGACCGGTGGTCTTGGCCACGTCGCCTTCGCGCAGGTTCTCGTAGTCGCCGAGCACCACGGCGCCGACCGAGTCGCGCTCCAGGTTCAGCGCCAGGGCGTAGGTGTCGTTCGGCAGTTCGATCATTTCGCCCTGCATCACGTCGGCCAGGCCGAAGATGCGCACGATGCCGTCGGACACGCTGGTGACCGTGCCTTCGTTGCGCGACTCCGCGGCCAGCTTGACCTGCTCGATGCGGTTCTTGATCAGTTCGCTGATTTCGGAGGGGTTGAGCGTGGTTGCCATCTTGGTTTCCTTCGGATCGTCCATCGCGCAGCGGCGGATGGCGACGTGTGGTTAGCTTCTTTGAGAATCGGGAATGGGGAATCGGGAATCGCGGGTGGCGTCGCCGCCGGGCCGGGTTCTCTCCTCTCTATTCGCCATTCCCGTTTCTTAGTGGGCCAGTGCGGATTGCAGACGCGACAGCTTGCCTTTCAACGAACCGTCGATGACCACGTCGCCGGCGTCGATCACCGCGCCGCCGATCAGCGAAGCGTCCACCGCCGTGGTGATCTCGACCTCGCGGCCGAAGCGCTGCTTCAGCGCCACCTTCAGCGAGGCCACCTCGGCATCGCTCAGCGCCGTCGCGGAGGTCACGTTGGCCTGCACCACGCGCTCGGCCTCGGCCCGCAGCTGGT
>NZ_AQOJ01000682.1:0-831 GCF_000364685.1 Xanthomonas sp. SHU 166 | reverse complement strand
CCGGCGATCTCCGGCAGCAGCGGCAGCCGCTGGCCTTCGGCCAGCAGGCTCAGGAAGCGCTGGTACTGCTCGTCGGCCGCTTCCGGCGCCAGCAGCGACACCGCCTGCTCCCGCTGCAGCAGCGGGTTGTGCAGCAGCGCGGCCACGCGCGGGTCGGCGGCGACCTGGGCGGAGAACGCCAGCGCCTGCGACCAGGGCGCGAGCTTGCCGGCGTCGCTGGCCGCGGCGAACGCGGCGCGAGCGTAGGGACGCGCCAGTGTGAGGGCCTGGCTCATCTCAGATCTCCGCCGCCAGCTCGTCGAGCAGCGCCTTGTGGGCGTTGGCGTCGATTTCGCGCTTGAGCAGCTTCTCGGCGCCGCTCACCGCCAGCAGCGACACCTGGCGACGCAGGTCTTCGCGCGCGCGGTTGGCCGCGGCGTCGATCTCGGCCTGGGCCAGTTCCTTCTGCCGGTTGGCTTCGACGATCGCCTCGTGCTTGGCCGCCTCGACGATCTGGTTGGCGCGCGCATGGGCCTGATCGATGATCTCGTTGGCCTTGATGCGGGCGTCCTTCAACGCTTCGTTGACCTTTTCCTGCGCCTGCGCCAGATCCTTCTGGCTGCGATCGGCGGCGGCCAGGCCTTCGGCGATCTTCTGTTGGCGCTCTTCGATGGCCTGCATCAGCGGCGGCCAGATCTTGGTCGCGACGATCCAGATCAGACCGGCGAACGCCAGCGCCTGGGCAAAGAGGGTGAGACCGATATTCATGGGGTACGCTCAGCCAATGGTGACGGGGTGGACGCGCCGCCAGCACGGCGACGCGTCCGAACCTTCATCCGTAGCGGCGGGCGC
>NZ_AQOJ01000681.1:0-1220 GCF_000364685.1 Xanthomonas sp. SHU 166 | reverse complement strand
GCGCCGATGCGCTGGCCGATGGCGACTACACCACCGCCGTGGGGTCCACCAGCACCGCCGCCGGCCTCGGCGCCTCGGCGCTGGGCAGCGGCGCGGTCGCCAGCGGCGCCCACGCCAGTGCGGTCGGTACCGATGCCACGGCGGTCGGCACCTCGGCCACCGCCATCGGCAGCACCGCGACGGTGTACGAGTACGACGAGAACGGCTTCATCGTCGGCAGCCGCGAACAGACCACCCAGGCCCTGGGCGTGGCCGCCACCGCGGTCGGCGGCGGCGCGCAGGCGCTGGATCCGCTGACCACCGCGGTCGGCACCGGCACCTCGGCCGGCGGTGTGCAGAGCACCGCGCTGGGCTACCACGCGCAGACCTTCAAGGATGGCGCCACCGCGGTCGGCGGCCTGTCCGAAGTGGCCGGCGACCTGGGCACGGCGGTGGGCTACAGCTCCCGCGCCGCAGGCGACTACGCCACCGCGATGGGCATCGGCGCGCGCGCCACCGCCACCAGTGCGGTGGCGATGGGCATGAACGCGCTGGCCAGCGGCACCGACAGCGTCGCCGTGGGCGGCGTCAGCACCGCCGCGGCCAGCGCCGGCAACAGCGTGGGCATCGCCGCCGCCACCGGCGTCGGCGGCATCGCCCTGGGCGCCGGCGCGCAGAGCCAGTCCGACTACGCGATCGCGCTGGGCTACAACGCGAACGTGTTCCCGAACCTGCCGGGCAACGTCGATTCGGTCGCCATCGGCCACAGCGCCGGTTCGTTCGCGCCGCGCACGGTGTCGTTGGGCAGCTATGCGCTGGCCGCCGGCGACAGCGGCATCGCGCTGGGCTACAAGGCCACCGCCTGGAACCCCGACAGCGTCGCGCTGGGCGCACGTGCGGTGACGTCGATCTACAACAACAACGGCACCGCGCTCGGCACCGACAGCCAGGCCAACGGCAGCGATGCCACCGCGATCGGCTACGGCGCGCGGGTCAGCACCTGGTTGGACGATGCGCGCAACCAGGCGCCGACCAATGCGGTCGCGCTCGGCGCGCATTCCTACGCCGCGCGCGACAACAGCGTGTCGGTCGGCGATGTCGGCAACGGCCTGACCCGGCAGATCACCAGCGTCGCCGCCGGCACCGAAGCCACCGACGCGGTCAACGTGGCGCAGCTGCAGGAGGCCGGCAAGTACCTGCAGGCCAGTGCCGGCAACAGCGATGCCGGCGCCTACGTCGAA
>NZ_AQOJ01000680.1:0-715 GCF_000364685.1 Xanthomonas sp. SHU 166 | reverse complement strand
ACCGGCACCATCGGCGGCGCCAATGTCAGCGCCACCGCCGGTAACCTGCTCAACCAGGGCCGCATCGTGTCCAGCGGCACCGTGGCGTTGCAGGCCAATCAGGACCTGCTCAACCTCGGCGGCCAGATCGCCGGCCGCGACGTGCTGCTCAGCGCCGGTCGCGACCTCACCAGCACCACCCGCGACGCCCTCGCCGGCGGCGACCTGCGTTCGGGCATCACTGCCGGCAACAACCTGCTGCTGCAGGCCGGCCGCGACCTCAGCCTCACCGGCACCACCGTGCAGGCCGGCAACAGCGCCGCGCTGCTGGCGGGCAACAACCTCACGCTGCAGCCGACCGCCCTGCGCAACGAGTCCGGCCTGACCCGCGGCGGCGATGGCACGAGCCTGACCGTCGGCAACAACCTGTCCCTGCAGGCCGGCAACGACCTGCAACTGCATGGCGTGGCGATCGCCGCCGGCGGCAACGCCGCGCTGCAGGCCGGCCACGACCTGTCGCTGACCCCGGTCGCCGATGCCAACGGCAAGGCCACGGTGCGCACCAGCATCGCCACCGGCGGCAGCCTGCAATTGGCCGCCGGCAACGACCTCACCATCCGCCAGGCCCAAGTGAAGGCCGATGGCAACCTGATCGCCGCGGCCGGGCATGATCTCAATGTCACGTCGGTGCTGGGCGACAGTCGCACCGTCACCGACCAGAGCCGCCAGGGCAAGA
>NZ_AQOJ01000679.1:0-4894 GCF_000364685.1 Xanthomonas sp. SHU 166 | reverse complement strand
CGACGGCGCGGGCGCCAGCCTGCTGCCGGCGTCGGTGCTGCCGGCCGAGCGCGACGGCGTGCAGGTGCTGCCCTTGCAGCCGCGGCTGCAGCGCCGCTTCGCCCTGGTCGCTGCTGCACACGCGGCGCCGGCTGCGCTGCAACTGCGCCAGTTCCTGGACGAGGCCATTAGCGGCGCTACTGACCCGTCCTGACATTCTTGTTTCTCCGCAGGCCGCCGTGCCGCACACACTGCGCGCGCCGACTGTCCGGCGCCTCTGCGAGACCGTTCCGATGCTCCTCTATGCCGCTCCTGGCGCCTGTTCCCTGGCGCCGCACATCGTGCTGCGCGAACTGCAGCTGCCGTTCCGGCTGGTGCGCGTGGACAACCGCAGCAAGCGCACCGCCGATGGCGAGGACTTCCGCGCGATCAATCCCAAGGGCTACGTGGCCGCGCTGCAACTGGAGGACGGCCAGGTGCTGACCGAGGGGCCGGCGATCCTGCTGTACCTGGCCGACCGCTGCCCACAGGCGGCGCTGGCGCCACCGGCGGACGCAGACACTTTGCCGCGCTACCGCCTGTACGAGTGGCTGGCCTTCATCAACAGCGAACTGCATGCCGGCAGCGTGCCGCTGTTCGATGCCGGGCTGGCGCCGGCGCGGCGCGCCGCGGTCGCCGCTCGCCTGCTGCAGCGCTATGCCCATGCCGAGGCTGCGCTGCGCACGCAGCCGTACTTGCTCGGCGAGCGCTTCGGTGTGGCCGATGCCTATCTGTTCACCGTGCTCGGCTGGCTGCCGCGGTTCGGCCTGTCGCTGGACGCGCTTTCGGCGTTGGCCGCGTACGCGGCGCGCATGGCGCAGCGTCCCAGCGTAGTGGCGGCACTGGCGGCCGAGCAGGCGCTGCAACCGGCCTGAGCGCGGCACGCGGGCGGTGCCTGGCATGACCTTCGGCGCTCGGCCGCGGCGCGGCGGCCGTGCTAGGTTGCCCGGGCCATTCGAAAGGGGATTTCGACCATGCTCATGCCGTTCCGCTGGATCGGCGCCCTGGCGCTCGCCAGTGCGTTGCCTGTCGCCGCCCACGCCGCCACCGCCGACAGCGGTTACCGGCAACCCCCCGAGCCGCTGCTGGGCGTGATGCGCGCGCCGCTCAATCCGACGCCGCGGCTGGACCCGACCGGGCGCACCCTGCTGCTGGTGGAGCGCCAGGCCTATCCGCCGATCGCGCGCGTCGCCGAGCCGTACCTGAAGCTGGCCGGGGTGCGCGTGGAACCGCGCACCCACGCCCGCCACGACATGTCCAACGGCTACGGCATCCGCGCCTGCCTGGACGGCTTCAGCCTGGTCGACGTGACCAGCGGCAAGCAGACCGCGGTGACCCTGCCGGCCGGCGCCTGCCCGGCGCAGCCGGTGTGGTCGCCGGACGGGCGCCGCTTCGCCTTCAACAACACCGCGGCCGACCGCGTCGAACTGTGGCTGGGCGACGTCGCCACCGGCGCGGTGCGTCGCATCGACGGCGTGCAGCTCAACCCGGTACTGGGCGGCGAGATCCAGTGGCTGGGCGGCAGCGACACGCTGCTGGTGCGTGCGGTGCCGCAGGACCTAGGCCCCGCGCCGGTGAAGGCGGCGGTGCCGCCGGGGCCGGAGGTCAAGGAAGCCATCCGCGGCAAGGGCGAGAGCAGCACCTACGAGGCCCGCGACACCCTGTCCAGTCCCGAGGACGAGGCCCAGTTCACCTACTACGCCACGGCGCAGCTGGTCACTGTGGATGCCGCCAGCGGCAAGCTGCGCACGGTCGGCAAGCCGGCGGTGTACTCGGTGGTCGACGGTGCGCCGGACGGCCGCCACGTGCGCGTGGAGCGCCTGCAGCGTCCGTACTCCTACGTCACCACCTATGGCCGCTTCGCCCACGACGTGGCGGTGCTGGACCTGGCCGACGGCAGCGAGCGCGTGCTGGCGAACCTGCCGGTGGCCGATCGCGTGCCGGTGCACGGCGTGCCCACCGGGCCGCGCGCCTACGGCTGGCGCGCCAACCAGCCGGCCACCCTGGTCTGGGCCGAGGCGCTGGACGGCGGCGACTGGAAGACCAATGTGCCGGCGCGCGACAAGCTGCTGACCCTGTCGGCACCGTTCACCGGCAAGCCGCGCGAACTGGCCAAGGTGACCCAGCGCTACGCCGGCCTGAGCTGGTTCGCGCAGGGCGGGCAGGCGCTGCTGGACGAGTACGACGAGAACCGCCACTGGCGCCGCACCACGCTGCTGGACGCGGACCGCCCCGGCAGCGCCGGGCGGGTGCTGTTCGACCTGTCCACCGACGACCTCTACGCCGATCCCGGCACGCCCGAGCTGCGTCGCCTGGCCAACGGCGAATACGTGCTGCGCGAGGACAACGGCGCACTGTTCCTGAGCGGGCAGGGCGCCACCCCGGCCGGCGACCGGCCGTTCCTGGACCGCTATGATCTGGCGAGCGGCAAGACCCAGCGTCTGTTCCGCAGCGGCGCCGACGTCGATGAGGCCTTCGCCGGGTTCGCCGGCGAGGACACCACCCGCCTGCTGACCTGGCGGCAGTCGCCGAGCGACCCGCCGAACGTCTACCTGCGCACGCTGGGCCAGCCGCAGCCGGCTGCGGCAGCCGGCGAGGCGGTGATCGCCTCCACCCTGGCGCCGGTGACTCGCTTCCCCGATCCGACCCCGGTGGTGCGGCAGATCAAGAAGCGGCTGGTGACCTACAAGCGCAAGGACGGCGTGGAACTGTCCTTCACCCTGTACACGCCACCCGGCTACAAGGAAGGCACGCGGGTGCCGGCGATCCTCTACGCCTATCCTCTGGACTACGCCGATGCCTCCAAGGCCGGCCAGGTCAGCGGCGCCAACGACCGCGACTTCACCCGCCTGCATTCCTACCAGCTGTTGCTGCTGGCCGGCTACGCGATCATCGACGACGCCGCGTTCCCGATCGTCGGCGATCCCAAGACCGCCTACGACACTTACCTGCAGCAGCTGGTGGAGAACGCGCAGGCGGCGGTGGACAAGGCGGTGGCGCTGGGTGTGGTCGACCGCGACCGCATCGGCGTCACCGGCCACAGCCACGGCGCGCTGATGGCGGCCAACCTGCTGGCGCACACCGACCTGTTCCGCGCCGGGGTGGCCACCAGCGGCAGCTACAACAAGACCCTGACCCCGTTCGGCTTCCAGAACGAGCGGCGGTCGTTCTGGGCCGCACCGGAGGTGTACGCGCAGGCCTCGGCGTTCTTCCACGCCGACAAGATCAACGAACCACTGCTGCTGGTGCACGGCATGGACGATGCCAACCCCGGCACCGAGACCACCCAGGCCCCGCGCATGTTCCAGGCCATCCGCGGCCTCGGCGGCACCGCGCGGCTGGTGCTGCTGCCGTTCGAACCGCACTGGTACACCGCGCGCGAATCCAACGAGGACGTGGTGGCGGAAATGCTGGAGTGGTTCGACCGCTACGTGAAGCAGGCGCCGCCGCGTGCGGCGTCGGCGGACAAGGCGAAGACACAGTAGTCGGCCGACCTAGCGCGCACGATGACATGGCGTTTGCTCTGCGCGCCGGTGTTGCTGGCGCTCACTGCATGCGGTGCGGTCGACACAGTGAAGAATGCGTACGCGTATTCGCGGGAGGTCGCTGCCGACTTGGAGAAATCGGTCGGCAGCTTCAGCAGGCGCCGGCGAATGTGGTAGTGATGTTTGCGGTGCCGGGGAAGTAGGTCCGTCTCCGGGGATTCATCCAGCTGACGCCACGTTGCGGCGCAACGTTGCTACCCGTAGTGCTACTACACGCATGTTTTTGCGAGACTAAGCTATGTCAGAGCAAAGTTGGCTTGCTTATGCTGGATCAATTGCAGGCATGGTAGGAGGAGTGACCGGCGTTATAGGAGCAGTGGTTGCAATTCTGGCATTTCGCCGAACCGGCGAAATCAAAGCTCTTGATCTCCGTGTGGAGCTTAGACGCATGGAGAGCACACTGCGATCCGACATCCAAGGCTTAGTTCCGCTTCTTGAGCGCGCAAAGAAATCCCATACAAGGTTAGCCGCTGCTCAAGGTTGCTACCGATCAGGCGCCGTGGTCCATTGGCTGTCCGAGTGGGATATAGACTTCGCTGAATCTAATCAATTGGTCGCCGGCGCTTCTGTACTGGACCTAGACTGTTCTAAGTTCTCTCAAAAAGACCTTGAGACAAGGCTGGTCACTGTTTACAAGCTGCAGCGCCAGGTTGCTGAACTTTCTGACAAGTATCGAACATGTCTTGCAACTGATGATGCGGATCGGCAGCAGCTTCGAGCAGATCAGAGGCTAATCACTCAAGCGCGCCTCGACGGAAAGCTATAGATCGGCACCCTTCGACTAAGGTCGGAACGACGCCCTCCTAGCCGAAGGACTATGCTCGGAGCCGGTGCACCGGCCTTGGGAGGGGCGGCATGGACTACGCGACGCTGTACCGGCGTTCGATCGAGCGGCCCGAAGAGTTCTGGGCCGAGCAGGCCAGGGCGATCCACTGGGAGCGGCCGCCGCAGGCGATCCTGGAGTACGACACGCCGCCGTTCCGGCGCTGGTTCGTCGGCGGGCTGACCAATCTGTGCCACAACGCGGTGGACCGGCATCTGCCCGAACGCGCCACGCAACTGGCGCTGGTCGCGGTGTCCAGCGAAACCGGGCAGACCCAGGAGATCACCTATGCGCAGCTGTACCGCGAGGTCAACGCCTTCGCCGCGGTGCTGCAGCGGCTGGACGTGCAGCGCGGCGACCGCGTGGTCATCTACATGCCGAACATGGCCGAGGCGGTGTACGCGATGCTGGCCTGCGCGCGCATCGGCGCGGTGCATTCGGTGGTGTTCGGCGGCTTCGCCGCGCACAACCTGGCGCTGCGCATCGACGACGCGCGGCCCAAGCTGCT
>NZ_AQOJ01000678.1:0-10327 GCF_000364685.1 Xanthomonas sp. SHU 166 | reverse complement strand
TGGTAGCCGCGGCGGCAAGCGCATCCCCTACAAGCCGCTGGTCGATGCCGCCTGCGCGGAGGCCAGTGCGCCGCCGCCGACGGTGCTGATCGTCTCGCGCGGGCTTGATCCGGCGCAGCCGCGCGTGCCCGGGCGCGATGTCGACTATGCCGAGCTGCGCGCCGAGGTCGGCGACGCGCAGGTGCCGGTGGTGTGGCTGGAATCCAACGAGCCCAGCTACCTGCTGTACACCTCCGGCACCACCGGCAAGCCCAAGGGCGTGCAGCGCGATGTCGGCGGGCATGCGGTGGCGCTGGCGTTGTCGATGCGCACGGTGTTCGACTGCGGCCCGGGGCAGACCATGTTTTCCACCTCCGACGTGGGCTGGGCGGTGGGGCATTCGTACAACGTGTACGGTCCGCTGATCGTCGGCGCGACCTCGCTGTTGTACGAAGGCCTGCCGGTGCAGCCGGATCCCGGCGTGTGGTGGGCGCTGTGCGAGAAGTACCGGGTGCGCACCATGTTTTCCTCGCCGACCGCGATCCGCGTGCTGAAGAAACATCCGGCGCGCTACCTGCGCGAGCGCGACCTGAGCGCGCTGCGCTATCTGTTCCTGGCCGGCGAGCCGCTGGACGAGCCGACTGCGTTGTGGATCGGCGAGGCGCTGGGCAAGCCGGTGATCGACAACTACTGGCAGACCGAAACCGGCTGGCCGGTGCTGACCCTGTTGCCGGGCGTCGAGTTGCGGCCGGTGAAACCGGGATCGCCCGGCTTTCCCAATCTTGGGTACCGCACGCGCATCGTCGACGAGCACGGCGTCGAGGTGCCGGCCGGGCGCAAGGGCGTGCTGGTGATCGAGCCGCCGTTGCCGCCGGGCTGCATGACCACGGTGTGGAACGACGACGCGCGCTTCCTGCGCAGCTACTTCAGCCATTTCGATACGCTGCTGTACAGCTCGCTGGACTGGGCGATCCGCGACGAGGACGGCTACACCTTCATTCTCGGCCGCACCGACGACGTGATCAACGTGGCCGGACATCGCCTGGGCACGCGCGAGATCGAGGAAGCCATCGCCGGCCACGCCGACGTGGCCGAGGTCGCGGTGATCGGCATGCACGACGAATTGAAGGGGCAGGTGCCGGTGGTGTTCGCGACGCTGAAGCAGGTCGCGCCGGATGCGGCGGCAGTGATCGAGGAACTGCGCCAGTGCGTGGTGCAGCGTCTTGGCGCGGTGGCGCGGCCGGCGCAGGTGTATCTGGTGCAGGCCTTGCCGAAGACGCGCTCGGGCAAGCTGTTGCGGCGCTCGCTGCAGGCGCTGGCCGAGCAGCGCGATCCGGGCGATCTGTCGACGCTGGACGATCCTGGCGCGCTGGAGGAAATCCGCCGCGCCTTGCGCGGTTGACGTGCGACCGACGACGCCGGCGCAGCCGCGCCGGCGTTCGCATCATCGCTTAGCTCAGGCCTTCGGCCTGCAGCGCCGCCTGCACCTGCGGATCGGCGGACATGCGTTCGAAATGCAGTTGCAGATTGGGGCCGAGCGCGATCTGCTGCGCGCGCGCCCAGCGCAGGGTGACGAACAGGTAGGCATCGGCGATGGAACGGCGCGCGCCGCCCAGCCAGGTCTGCTGTTCCAGCGCAGCTTCCACGCGCGCGTACAGCGTGCGCACGCGTTCGCGTGCGTGCTCCTGGGTGCGCGCGATCATCGCGGCATCGTCGAGATAGCGGGTGCTGCCGAACAGCGGATGAAACGCCGGGTGCAGATCGGCGTTGAGGAAGGCCAGCCAGCGCTGCACTTCGGCACGGCTGCGCGGGCTGCCGTCGCCGGCCAGGTGCGCGTCGGGCGCGAGATCGGCGATGTAGTTGAGGATCGCCGAGTTCTGGGTGAGCACCCAGTCGTCCATCTGCAGCGCAGGCACCGCGCCGGCCGGATTGATCGCCAGGTACGCCGGCGCCTTCATCGCCGCGGCATCCAGCAGCTTCAGTTCGAACGGCAATCCGGCCCATCGCAGCGCGATGTGATCGGCCAGCGAACAGGCGCCGGGCTTGGAATAGAGTTTCATGGCAGGCGGCTCCGCATCGGTCAGGACGGCAGAGCGTACCTGCTGCGCGGGGCGCTTGGCGATGAAGGCGCGCCATGTGGCGCGCGCGCCTGCGTCAGGACATGCCTGTGTGGCGAACGATCAGGACGCGTTGCGCGGGCGCAGCTTCTGCACGCGATAGAACGTGTGGTCGCCGATGGTCGCGACCTGATAGGCATTGCGCCAACTCGGGCTGGCGATGGCATGCGCGGCGAAGTGGCTGGCGCCCGGCACGATCTCCTTGCGCTGGCCCTGCGGCAGCGCCCAGTTGCGCTCGGCGGCGAAGGCGACCTTGACCGCATCGGCCCAGGCGTCGTCGTTCTTCAATTCGGTGCCCGGCTTCACCAGGCCTGGCGCGAACTGCTTGCGTGCGGTGACCACCTGGCACATCGAGTCGCCCCACAGGCCGCTGTCCAGGCGACGCAGCGCCACTTCGGCGACGGCTTGTTGTCCGCGCAGCGTCTGGTCGCGCGCTTCCAGGTATACGGTGGTGCTGAGGCAAAGCGAATCGGCAGCGGGTTGCGGCAACAATTGCGAGAGCCAGAGAATCCAGGCCAGTTTCATCGTACTCCTTGCTCCGTATGGGCCGTGGTCGTGGCGCTGCGCCGGGATGGCGCGGCAAGCGATGCGGCTTGGCGTCATGGGGAGGCGGCCTGTCACGGGCCGCCCGGGTGCCGGCAATCTGAAGTCCGGCGGATCCGCCAAGATGGGCGGATCGAGAAGAGGCGCGAACGATAGGGGCCGGTTCCCGAATCGCAACTGAATCCCGAGTGTTGACAGGGTTCACATCTCGCTGTGTCGAGATGCCGTCGTGCCTGGCCGCACGACGGCATTGTGCAGCGCCGCACTGCGGCGCATGAGGCTCAGGGAAACTGCTTGCGCTGCATCAGCATGGCGTACACCTTCACCACCGGATCGGCGTGTCCGCTCAGTTGCGCCAGGCGTTGATCGCGATCCGGCCAACGCTGCGCCTGATCGGCGAGCACGCGCAGATCGCCGAACCAGGTGTCGTGATCGCGTGCGTAATACGGGCCGCTCAGCAGCGTGGCGAGCAGGTTCATGCCGCGGTCGCGCGCCGCGCCCGCCGGCGCGTACTCGAGATAGCGCAGCAGTTCGCGCAGGCGCGCGCGCTGCACGCGGCCGCTATCGTCGCTGGCGGCGGTCTGCTGCAGCACGCCGTGGTCGAGTTGGTCGAGGAACTCGATCGATGCTTTTTCCGTCGCCGCATCGCCTGCACCAGCAGCCGCATCCAGCAACTGCGTGCGGATGTTGTAGCCGGCCTGGCGGATCAGCGAGATCGCATCGGCGTCGATCGACTGCGCGGGGAGCGGCGGTGCCGGCACGATGCGCTCGGCCGGCAGCTCGGCGACGAAGCGCTGTTCCAGCAGCCAGTGGTTGCCGAGCACGCTGGAAGGGCAGCGCGTCTGCGCAAGATGCGCGGCGACGTAGCCGCGGTAGGCGGCGTGCAGGCGCTCGCGCAGGGCGCTGTCGGACACTTGTTGCAGCACCAGCGGCATGTCGCCGGCCACGCTGAGTTCGGTGGCGGTGAAACCGGCGTCGTCGCCGCGGATGCGTTCGAACATGCGCACCAGGCTTTCGCCGAGCTGTGCCTGTCCCGCAGTGTCCAGCGGCGCCGCGGCGAGCGCCATCTTCAGCGCCGGGGCGGTGTCGGTTTCGTGTTGCGCCGCGTCCAGGCGTGCGGCGATTGCGCTGGCGCGCGCTGCCGGTGGTGCCGGCTGCAGTGCGCTGGCCAACGCATAGGTCGGGCTGGGATCGTCGAGATAGTCCGCATCGCAACTGCCGGCGTGCGGCGTCGGCAGCGCGGCGAACAACGCCTGAACCTGCGCTGGCGTGGCGTGTTGTGCGGCGCGTGTCTGCAGCGTCAGCCGATCCAGACCAGCGGTGCGCGGTGAGCGCAGTTCGTCGTCGTGCTCTTCGTCGATGCTGCCGACGCGGGCCAGGCCGGGCATGCGCCGTTGCGCGCGCTCGGCCAGTGCCACGGCCTGTTGGGTCAGCCGTTGCGCGGCAGCGGCCCGGTTGCCGTCGGCTGGAAGATCGGCGGATGCAGCCAAGCGCAGCAGCACATCGGCCTGGAAGTCGGCAGGCAGCGCCTGCGCCGCGGCCAGCACCGCACTCGCAGGTGGCCCGGGCACGGCGCTACCGTTCATCGAAGCGGCGCCAGTGGACGGCGGCGTCTGCGCACTGGCCGGGCCGGCAGGCGGGTGTGTTGCGAGGGAAGCCGGCGCTGTGGGTTGCGCGCCGTGGGCGGTGGCCGCGCGTTGCAGCAGCGGCACGCACGCGCCGGCGACCAGCAGCGCGAGAAGCAGATGGCGGGGACGTGGGGCGGAACGCATGGGAACTCCTGAAGGCGGGCGACGGACTGCACGGCGCATGGGCGCCGTGCAGGACCGGGGAGCGCACTCCCCGGCGCGACCAGTCAGTGGTCAGTTGTAACGCGCGGTATTGCGCGGCACGTTGGCGCGAATCACCCCGAGCGGATCGTCGGTGATGATGCTGGTGAAGCCGGCGGTGACCTGCGCGCGGAAATCCGGACGGTCGTCGGCGGTCTCGTTGCCGAAGTACTTGGTACGGGTCAGGTAATCGTCGAGCGAGGCACAGCAGGTGCCGTTGCTGCGCACGTAGTGCTGGCCGTCATGGCTGCTGAGGCGGTACTCGGGCACCGGCGAGAACGCGCCGATCGCGCGTTTCTGCGCCTGGTTCTCGGCCAGCAGTTCGGCGGTCGGGTCGCCGCGGCGGGGCTGCTTGTTGCCGATTTCCAGCCAGGCGAAGCCGTTTTGGCGACGCGCCTCGTTGATCCAGGCGTTGACCCGGCACGCCGGCGTGTCGCCGCGCCCCGAGCCGCACTCGCCGACGTAGCCGCCATCGGCCAGCCTGTCCATGTCGCCGGCGTAGATGGTCGGCGCGAATGGCACACCCTTGGTGAAGCGGGTGATCTCGCTGGGCGTCTTCGGCAGCAGCGAGGCGCTGAATTTCAGCACCACCTGGTTCTCCATGCGGAACGCATGGACCTGGTCGGCCGCGCGCGAGACTGCATCCAGGTTCTTCAGATCAAGCACCACCACCATGTGGTTGGCGTAGGTCACCACGGTGTTCAGCGCCTTGGCCAGCGAGGTCGGATTGTCGTTGGTCTTGGCGAAGTTCTTGTCGCGCAGGAACGAGTTGACCAGATCATGACTGGTCAGGGTGCTGATGTCCGGATTCCAGCCCTTCGGATTGGTCGCCGGCTGGAAGATATAGAAGCCGGGCTCGTGATACACCACGCGACCGGCGTTCTGGTCGTGGAACAGCCAAAGGATGCCGTCGGAGGCTTGCTTGACATCGAGTTCGATCGCTTCGATGTTGTTGTTGTAAGTGCTGAGGATCGAGCAGGTGGAGTTTTCCGCGCAGCCGTTGCCGACCAGCCCGCGATGCGAGATCACCACGACGTCGGCGTGATTCCCCTGGTAGGGATTCTTCATCACGTTGAGGATATGTTGCGGGTTCCAGTTGCTGGCGGCCGACGCCATGCCGGACAGCGTGGCCAGCGACGCGCAGGCCAGCGCCAGGGCGAGAACCTTGGCGGGTTTCTTGGGCAGTTTCATGTGCTCTCTTCCGTTCGGGGTTGATGGAATGAAGTGAAGCAGCGCAGCGCGCGGCAACCGCCGCGCCCATGGGCGCGGTCGTCTGCAGCGCAATGCTCGAAGCGACGGGCATCGTCCTGGCGTTGCATGCCACCCGTCTGAAACTGGACTCCTGGCGACACCCCGCGTGGGCCACCGCGGGGTGTCGCCGGGATTTGGACCGAGGCCGGCTACCGTGGCGTGTCCGCGCCGTGCAGGTAGCGTTGCAATGCCAACGGCTCGTCGGTTTGGATCATGCTGACGCCATGTTTGCGCAGCCCGCCCCAGACCGCGGCCGGATCGCGCAGCGCGCGCTGGTCGGTGTAGTGCGCGGACAGCCGCATCGGTCTGCCGCTGGCGATGTCGTTGGTCATGGTGTTGACGAACAGGCGCGCGTGCGGCGCCAGTTCGCGCTGCGCGATGTCCAGCACCACCGGGTCGTCGAACATCAGCTGCACCACCGCCGGCTGCAAGCTGGCGGCGCGGCGCAGGGCCTGCTCGGGCGGCAGCGTCGATTCACGCTGCAGGTAAAGCGCCTGCACCGCGATGTCGGCTTTGCGCGCGCGCTGCAGCACCGCGGCGCGCGCGTCCAGCGGCACGTTGAGCAGCACGTCGCGTTGCGCGCCGGCCGCCTCCACCGCGTCGATCACCTGGTCCAGTGCCGCGGCCTTGATGTCCAGGTTCACCAGCACCTTGCCGCGCGCCATGGCCAACGCCTGCGCCAGCGTCGGCGGATGCCGCGCGGTGAGCGTGCTGTCGCGGCCGCCGCCCCGGCTGCGCACGCGCAAGGCGGCGATCTGCGCCGCGTCCAGATCGGCCACCGCGCCGTGTCCGTCGGTGGTGCGGTCCACCGTCTCGTCGTGCATCAGCACCAGCGCGCCGTCGCGGCTGGTGCGCACGTCGATCTCGACCATGTCCACGCCGCGCGCGATGCACGCGGCGATGCCGTCAAGCGTGTTCTCCGAGGCGAACGTCCAGCAGGCGCGGTGCGACACCACCAGCGCCGGTCCGTGCGGGTCGCGCAGCCGGTCGGGCAGGCTCGGCGTTGCCGCCATGGCCAGGACCGGCATCGACAGCACGGCGCTCATCAGCAGTCTCCGGAAGCGCATGCTCACCATCTCCAGGTCAGCGAGGCGTTGTAGTTGCGGCCGAAGATCGGCCGCGCATAGATCGCGTCGGCGGTGCCCTGGCCGGACAGCGTGTCCACGCGCGCATTGCCCTCGGTCAGGCCGAGCGCGTTGCCGACGTTGGCGGCGTGCAGCTGCAGTTCCAGGTGGTCGGTCAGCCGCGCGAACAGGCCAAGGTCGTAGGTGGTGTAGGCGGGCAGGGCGGTGGCGTTGGTGTAGTCGACGTAGCGCTGGCCCATGCGATAGGCGGTGGCCGACAGTTCGACCGGTCGGCCATCGATGTCGACGTACAGGGTCGGGCTGAGCGAGGCCATGAACTTGGGAATGCGCGAGATCTGCTTGCCGTCCAGGTCGCCGTAGCTGAGGCCGGTGGTCGCGTTGCTCAGGCCGCGCGTCTGCGGATCCTGCAGCGTGGCCGAGCCGGTGATGCCGAACAGCGGCGACGGCCGCCAGGTGAACTCCGATTCCAGGCCCAGGGTGCGCGTCTTGCCGACCAGCGCCAGGCTCTGCACCGCACCGCTGCCGTCGAGCACGATGGCGCTGATCGACAGATCGTTGAAGCGGCTCCAGAAGCCGACTGTGGAGAACGAGAAGGTGTCGCCGAAGCTGCCGCGCAGGCCGGCCTCGGCCTGGTCGATGTCGGTGACGTCCGCGTTCTGAGTCTGGTAGACGTTCTGCAGCCGCGGCAGGCGCTGCGACTGGGTGTAGCGGGCGAAGGTCTGCCACTGCGGGGTGAGCGCGAACTCGGCGCCGAGCGTCCACTGCGTGGCGTGGCGATGATCGGTGCGCGGACTGAACGCACCGCTGAGCCCGCCGACGTTGTCGTCGGCGAGCGTGGTCGGATCGCCGAGATTGCGCGTGGTGTTGGCGTAGACGCCGCCGTTGGCGTTGTAGCGGGTGTAGCGCACGCCGGCATCCAGGCCGAGGCGGCCGAAGCGCACCGAATCCCACAGGTACGGCGACAGGTAGGTGCCGTTGGCGAAGCCGCTGGTGACGCCATTGCCGTAGCGCACGAAGCCGTTCTGGGTGACCGAACCGACCACGTTGCCGGCGGCGTCGTAGGCCAGCACGTCCAGGCGCTGCGCGTTGTTCTGCAGCGTGGTCAGCACGGTGTTCTGCAACCGGTCCTGGCGGTATTCGAAGTGCTGCACGTTGAGGCCGGCGGTGAGCGTGTGCTGGCCCAGCGCGGTGTCGTCGAACGCCTTGCTCAGGCGCAGGTCGTCGGACAGCGTGCGCAGATGCGTGCGCGCATTCCACAGGCCGCTCTCCAGCACCAGGCCGTCGGCCGCGGCTGGATCGTAGGCGGCGCCGTTGCGGCTGGCGACGTAGCCGACCCGCGCCACCCGCGTGCCGAAGCCGCTGCGCGCACGGCCGAGTTGCGTGTTGAGGTAGGTGCCGGCGTCGTAGGGTGCGGCGCCGGAGAACAGCGCGGTGTAGTCCACCTCCGCATCGACGAAGCGCATGCGGTTGTTGAGGGTCAGGCCGTCGCCCAGATCCCACTCCAGGTGCGTGCCGAGTTGCTTGACCTTGCTGTGGATGCCGTCGGCCAGGTCGAGGTTGCGCGCCAGCGGGCCGTTGCCGTCGAAGGTCAGGGCCGTGGTGTGGCGCAGGTCGTTGGACAGCAGCGTGCCGTCCAGCGGGTCGATCAGCGCCGACAGCGATTGCGACGGGTTGCGCGGGTCGGCCAGGGGGATCGGGTTGTAGAAGGCGGTACGGTCGTTGAGGTACTTGGCGTCGACGTCGAGGATCGCATCGCCCATCAGGAAGGTCAGGTTGCCGCGCAGCTGGCCACCCTGGTCGGCGGTGTAGCCGGTGCGACGCAGACCGTCGTCGCTGCGGTGGTAACCGCCGATGCTGTACAGCACGTTCTCGCTGAGCGGGCCGGCGCTGTAGGCGTCCTCGCGGCGCAGGCCGTCGCTGCCGACGGTCATGCGTACCGCGCCCTCGGGGGTGGCGGTGCCGTGGCGGGTGATGGCATTGACCGTGCCGCCTGGCGCGTTGGTCGCGAACAGCGGCGAGGTGCCGCCGCGCACCACCTCCAGGCGCTCGGTCATCATGTCCAGCGCGAACAGGGTGTCGACGTTGAAGAAGCTTTCCTGCGGCTCGTCGAACAGGGTCAGGCCGTCTTCCTGGTACTGCACGTAGTACCAGCCGCCCGCCGGCAGGCCGCGCACGTAGAGGTTCTGGCCGCCGCCCTGGCCGCCGGAGGGTTCGGCGGAGAAGCCGGGGACCGCCCGCAGCATGTCCACGCTGCTGCTCGGGGTGCTCCGCTCCAGGCGTTCCTTGGACACCACGCTGATCGCGAAGGGGGCGTCCTTCTGCGACTGGCCCTGCGGCGTGCCGGTGACCACGATCTGGTCCAGCGTGGTGGTGGCGTCTGCCGGGGGCGCTGGCGCGTCCTCAGCATGGACGGTCGCGGCGCTGCCGAGGATGGACGCGAGCGCCAGGGCCAGCAGGCTCGGGTGCGGATGAACGGTACGCATGAAGACCCCCAGTAAAAGAATGTTGGATTAATACTATTTGTCATGTATGAAAATTGGATGTCCACGTGCTAGGTTGTTGCGGTTCGTGCATCCATCACGCTTTGCGCCCGCCTATGCCGCATCCCGATTTCCCGCCGCGCGTCAGTGCCGGCGGCCGCCAATTGCTCGACCGTGTGTTCAAGACCGGGGTGCAGACCCAGGCGGCGCTGAGCCGCGACCTGGATCTGTCGCAGCCCACCGTGGCGCGCCTGCTGCAGGGCTTCGTGCAGGACCGCATGGTCCAGCTCAGCGCCCGTGCCGCCGAGGGTCGCGGCAACCCCAGCGTCGATGTGCGGCTGGCGCCGGATTACGCCTACGCCTTCGGCATCGGCCTGATGGGCGACGTGGTGGCGCTGGCGCTGGTGGATTTCGCCGGCACCGTGCGCGGCCAGCGCCGCGTGGGCCTGGCCGACATGCGCCGTGCACCGGTGCTGGCGCAATTGCAGCGATTCCGTGCGGAGCTGCTGGCCGAGACCGGCGTGGACCCGGCGCGGGTGGTCGGCATGGGCATGGCGATTTCGGCGTTCTTCACCGGGCAGGGCCGGCAGATGGCCGGGCCGCCGGCGCTGGAGGACTGGACCCAGGTGGACCTGGTGCCGATTCTGGAAGAAGCCCTGGGCTGCGCGGTCACCATCGAGAACGATGGCGCGGCGGCGGCGGTGGCCGAGAGCCTGTACGGGGTCGGCCGCGACTGCCGCGACTTCGTCTACCTGCACCTGACCAACGGCTTCGGCGGCGGCATCATCGCCGATGGCCAGCTGTTCCGCGGCCACCGCGGCAATGCCGGCGAGTTCGGCGGCATCTGGACCGTCGGCGGCATGGCCTATCCGAACCTGGACGCGCTGCTGTCGCTGGTGCGGGCCGCCGGCCAGGACTACGCCGGAGTCGAGCAGATGCTCGGCGCGATCGACGCGCACACCCCGGGCGTGGACGCCTGGCTGGACATGGCCGAGGCGCCGTTCTCGCAGTTGTGCGCGTATCTGGCCTATGCGCTGGATCCG
>NZ_AQOJ01000677.1:0-560 GCF_000364685.1 Xanthomonas sp. SHU 166 | reverse complement strand
GATCGGCGGGCGCCTGCCGGCCGCGATCGCGCAGCGCCTGATCGAGCGCATCCGCATCCCGCGCGCGCCCAACCGGCACGGCCTGGCGCCGCCGCTGCCGCAACTGTGCATCGCCCGCACCGTCGGCGACGCGGTGACCCTGGGCGCGGCGTTGATGCCGTTGCAGCGTGCGTTTTTCGCCTGAGACATGCGCGTGCGCTGTGCGCCGCGTTCAAGCCAGCGACATGGCGCCGTGTCGCCGAGGATTCGGGCCTGATGCTCGCTCGTTGCGTCACAGCGTCCGCTGTCTCAGCCGCTGCTCGCGTTCGCCGCCAGGCCGGCACCGATCAAATGCGATCGCCGGCGTCCCGTCAACAGCGCCAGCAGCAGGCATAGCGCCCCGCACAGCAGCGGGCCGGCCGCCATCGCCCAGCACAGCAGTAGGCAGTGCCCGTCGCGGTAGGCCAGCGCATCCAGCAGCACGCCGATCAGCACCACCCCGGCGGCCAGCGCGACCTGTGCGGCGGCGGTCAGTGCGGCGAAGCACAGCGCATGCTCGGCGACCGCCCGGGTGGCGGTGC
>NZ_AQOJ01000676.1:0-319 GCF_000364685.1 Xanthomonas sp. SHU 166 | reverse complement strand
GGCCCCAGCGCGCGGCCAGCGGCTGCACCAGCACCGTGCCGAGCGCGTAGGCGATCAGGACCGCGCTGCCCCAGCCGGGCGAGAGCAGATCGTAGGCAGCCACGTACGGGGCGAGCTTGGTGAACGCTGGCAGGGTCAGCGAGACCGCTGCGATCAGTGCCAGCGGCTGCCAGGGAATCGCGCGCCACGAGGGCGCTCGGTCGATCGCGATCACGGCCGTGGCGTCGGCCGGGGCCGGGTGCGCAGTGGCGTGATGGCGCAGCACCCGCTGCAACTGCCAGGCGCACAGCATCGCCACCGCCGCCAGCACTGCGCTGGA
>NZ_AQOJ01000675.1:0-632 GCF_000364685.1 Xanthomonas sp. SHU 166 | reverse complement strand
GGCGGGCCGACCGTGGCGATGGTCGGGAACGCCACGCCGAACGCCTGCTCCAGCGCCGCCGCCACGCCGGCCGGATCGTGCTCGGTGCCGTCCAGGCGCACCAGGTGGTGCGGATACAGATCCTGTTCGTGCAGGTCGGCGACCTGCGCCAACACCGCCGCCAGCCATTGCGCGCCGGTCTCCGGCGAGGCCAGGGCCAGCGGCGCCGGGGCACCGTTGGCCAGCCAGTCCAGCAGCATGTCGCGCGGGTCGCGCAGCACCACCAGCAGCCGCCCTTCCGGCAGGTGCGGGCGCAGCGCGCGCAGCAGCGCGTTGTCCCACCACAGCAGCCAGTCGACGACGTTGCCGTCGCCGACGCCGCGCGCCGGCAATTGCGCGCGCCACTCCGCGACCAGCGCCGCGCCGTCCAGGGCGCCGCTGTCCAGTTCCTCGACGCTGCGGAAGCGCTGCAGGCCGTCGGTCGGCGGCTGCGGGCCGAAGCGGTCGCCGCGCAGCACCAGGCTGGCCGCATCGATCACCGCGATCACCCGCTCCACGCCGCTGCCCGGCGGACCCCAGACGAACAGCGGGCGGGCCTGGTTCTGCGGATCGACCGCGCCCAGCGGCGGCCACTGCGCCGGGGGCTGGCCCAG
>NZ_AQOJ01000674.1:0-11763 GCF_000364685.1 Xanthomonas sp. SHU 166 | reverse complement strand
CCGGATGAACAACCTACTGAGAGATCACAGCTAGGGTAAAGGCCTAGGCGTGACTTGAAAGCGGGGCCGTGCGTCTAACGTGGGTATCATTGGTCCGTGACCTACAGCTATCGTGACTGGAGTGACGCCCCAATAGAGTGCGTTAAAGATAATTTCCTGATTGCCGCTAACATGGGCTCAATCGTCAGTGCATGAATAATCATAGGGATGTGCATGAAGAAGCTTATTCGTGGCGGATTTTTAGTGTTATTGGTGGCATTTTTAACGCAAACTGCTGTTGAGGCAGCAGATTCATCAGTTGATCTGCAAAAAGAAGCGCGCCTGCGCGTTTTCGCATCTAGTGATACTTCAGTGAGCTTTCGTGCGAACGCGAACAAGCCCGGGGGCGAAGCGGTAACCCTGCAGGACTCAAGGGCCAGTGGGAATCGCTGGTTCATGCATAAAGAGGAAAATATATCAATTGGTATTCCTGAAACGCAGGCGACGCGGAGCTTGGACGAAAGTCCTCGTATAAACCCTTACTTTCGTGAGTATCGTCTCACGCCAGGTCAAGTGATTAGGGTGTACGCAGGGCTTCATGGGCATGCGCAATGTATACCTTCTGAGGAAGCGCGCTTGCCGGAGAGGAAGAGGAGTAAGTTCTTTTTACCGCCAAGCATCAGTTGGACTCCCGAGCCTGGAGTCGATTACGAAGTGGAGTTCGTGGTCGAGGGTGGTCAGTGCAAAATCTATGTGAGGCAAGTTCTGGAGGATGGGCGTACGGTGCCTTTGTTTCGCGAATTCGACCGCGAGCGCTTGCGAGAGAATAACTACAAAATAGTCGGGCCGCATCTTTTTGTTTTCCTGGTTCGGCCCGGGAGCGTGTTCTATCGCGTCGCGGGCGAGTCAAAGGATCTGCAGATGGTTTTGGATGACGTCCAGCATGCCGATTCCTTTGAGGCGGCTATTCGTGAAGTCGCGGAAGCATCGGGTGCGCGGGCCTGTATCGTGCTTCCGGCTTACGAATATCAGAGTCCTTTGCTTGAGCGACTCCAGCGGTTGCTTGAAAAGGATGGTGCTTCATTTTCCGCGATCTATGAAAAAGAGGCTGGTTTGCGCAATGTGATGAAGATAGAGGGCGACGTGCCGACGACGTTCGCGGCAGCCGTGTCATATTGTCAAGTGGTTGCTAGTGTTGCCTTTCGCCAGCCGGCGACAGCAGATTCGGGGCCGCAGCAAGTGAAAGGTGGCGAGGCGCAGCATTAACGAGGGCCGTCAATGCTCGATCAATTGTTGTGATGGCGTAGCTTCCTTTGGGGGGTCGGATCAATTCATCGTTTCGGAAGTAGCGCGTCGCGTGTGAATCCTCTGGCATGCCTGCGCTGATGGTCCGCCCCTCGTGGCTCCCCCTGACCTGGCTCGGGTTGGCGGCGCATCGCGATGATCGGTGCGGCGATTCCGCGATGAATAGCCTGGTCTGACCCTCAGGCGGCTGCGCTGGTAAGACTTCCGCCTCGGTTGTGACGCTACCTCTGTGTCGCTCTCGCCGACGTTCTATACTCCCGCCACATTCACGGAGCGAACGCATGCACACGGATTCGAAGCGGCGCTGGGCGGGCCTGCGCGCGGGGTTGATGGGGACGTTCTTGCTGCTGGGCCTGGCGCTGGCGCTGGGCGGCTGCAAGCGCAACGAATCCGGGCAGTTGCCCGAGGCCAGCGGCGAGCCGGTGAAGGGGCAGAAGGAAGCGATGAAGGGCTTCGGCCTGGTCCGCGCCTATCCCGACCAGAAGAGCGACGGGCTGTCGCTGGCGCTGGAGTTCTCGCGGCCGCTGGTCGGCACCCAGGATTTCGACAAGTTGCTGCGCTTCGAGGAGAAGGTCGGCACCGACGAGAGCGCCTGGTCGCTGTCCGATGACGGCAAGACCCTGCGCTATCCCTACGTGGAGGCGGCCAAGGACTACACCGTGGTGATCTCGGCCGACCTGCTGGCCGCCGACGGCAGCCGCCTGGGCAAGCCGCTCAAGCAGAAGGTCTACACCGGCGAACTGACCCCGGCGGTCGGCTTCGCCTCGCAGGGCAGCGTGCTGCCGGCGCGCGAGAGCCGCGGGCTGCCAGTGGTCTCGCTCAACGTGCCGGAAGTGGACGTGGAGTTCATGCGGGTCAAGGAGGGCGCGCTGCCGACGTTCTTCGCCCAGTACCAGCGCGGCGGCCGCCGCGGCACCTGGGAGCTGGACAGCGACTACGGCGAGCACACCCCGATCTCGCAGATGGCCGACTCGGTCTACGTCAACCGCTTCGTGCTCGGTGGCGACAAGAACGAGCGCGCGCTGACCTACCTGCCGATCCAGGAGATCAAGGAACTGCAGGCGCCGGGCCTGTACTTCGCGGTGCTGCGCCGCCCCGGCAAGTTCGACAACGAATACGACACCGCCTTCTTCACCGTCAGCGACATCGGCCTGCACGCGCGCGCCTACAAGGACAAGCTGTTCGTGCACACCGCCTCGCTGCAGAGCGGCGAGCCGCTGAAGAAGGTGGAGCTGCGCGTGCTCGGCGCCGACGGCGAGTTGTTCCTGAAGGGCCAGACCGACGACAACGGCAACGCGCTGCTGAACTACACGCTCGACGCCGGCCAGGTGCTGGTGGCGCGCAGCGGCACCGACCTGTCGATGCTGCCGTTCAACCAGCCGGCGCTGGACCTGAGCGAGTTCGCGGTGGCCGGGCGCGAGAACGCCTGGTTCGACGTGTTCGCCTGGTCCGGCCGCGACCTGTACCGCCCCGGCGAGACCGTGCGGGTGTCGGCGCTGCTGCGCGACAACGACGGCAAACCGGTGCCGACCACCGGCAAGGGCGCGCAGCCGGTGTTCCTGCGGCTCAAGCAGCCCGACGGCAAGATCTTCCGCGAGACCCGGCTGCAGCCGGGCGAGCAGGGCTACTTCAGTTTCGAGCAGCTGATCCCCGCCGATGCGCCGACCGGACGCTGGCAGGTGGAGTTCCGCACCGACCCGACCAGCAAGGAAGCGGTGCAGGGCATGACCCTGCGCATCGAGGAGTTCCTGCCCGAGCGCATGAAGCTGGACCTGGACAGCGCGCAGAAGACGCTCAAGCCGGGCGAGCCGTTCAAGCTGCAGGCCACCGCCGCCTACCTGTACGGCGCGCCGGCCGCGGGTAACCGCTTCACCGCCAAGCTGGCGGTGGCGGTCGAGCAGCATCCGGTGGAGGCGCTGCCGGGCTACTTCTTCGGCGACCCGACGCTGCAGTTGCCGCGCGAGGCCAAGGACGTGGTCGATACCGAATTCGGCGCCGACGGCAAGCTCAGCGAGGATCTGGCGCTGCCCGACGAGGCCAAGCCGACCAGCACCATCGCCGCGCTGGTCTCGGCCAGCGTGTACGAGACCGGCGGGCGCACCGTCACCCGCACGCTCAAGCGCGTGCTGTGGCCGGCGCCGGCGCTGGTCGGCGTGCGTCCGCTGTTCGACGACAAGGACGGTGCCGACGCCAACGCCAATGCGCGCTTCGAACTGATGCGGGTGGATGCGCAGGGCAAGCCGCAGCCGGCCAAGGGCCTGAAGGTGACCCTGGTGCGCGAGCTGCGCGACTACCACTGGGCGTTCACCGACAACCGCTGGGACTACGACTTCACCCGTCGCTTCGAGAACAAGCAGACGCTCACCGTCGATGCCGGCGCCAGCGCCGCCAAGTTCGATTTCCCGGTGGAGTGGGGCGAGTACCGGGTGGACGTGTTCGACCCGGCCACTGGCCTGACCACGCGCTATCCGTTCCATGCGGGCTGGAGCTGGAACGACGAGAACCGCGGCCTCGATGCGCGTCCGGACAAGGTCAAGCTGGCGCTGGACAAGACCGGCTACAAGGCCGGCGACACGCTCAAGGTCACTCTGACCCCGCCGCATGCCGGCCCCGGCCTGCTGATGGTCGAGAGCGACCGCATGCTGTACGTGCAGGACATCGACGTGAAGCCGGGCAGCACGTTTGAGATCCCCGTGACCAAGGACTGGGAGCGGCACGACGTCTATGTCACCGCGCTGGTGTTCCGCGGCGGCTCGGCACCGAGCAAGATCACCCCGGCGCGCGCGGTCGGCGTGGCCTACGTGCCGATGGACCGCAAGGCCCGGCGCGTGGCGGTGGGCCTGGTCGCGCCCAAGCAGATGCGCCCGGAGCAGCCGCTGCCGGTGACGGTGAGCGTGCCGGAGCTGGCCGGCAAGCAGGCGCACGTGACCATCTCCGCGGTGGACGTGGGCATCCTCAACATCACCCGCTTCCCGGTGCCCGACGCCAACGCGCAGTTCTTCGCGCAGCGGCGCCTGGGCGTGGATGCGTACGACATCTACGGCCGGGTCATCGAGAGCTTCGAGGGCGGCACCGGCAAGCTGCGCTTCGGCGGCGACATGGCGCTGGCGGCGTTGCCGCAGGCCAAGCGGCCGACCGCGCGGGTGCAGACCGTGGACCTGTTCTCGGGTCCGGTGCAGCTCGACGCCAAGGGCAATGCCCGCGTGCAGTTGCCGGTGCCGGACTTCAACGGCACCCTGCGCGTGTCGGCGCTGGTCTATTCGGACGAGCGCTACGGCAACCGCGACGTGGAGACCCTGGTGCGCGCGCCGATCGTGGCCGAGGCCAGCATGCCGCGGGTGATGGCGCCGGGCGACCGCAGCACGGTGACCCTGGACGTGCAGAACTTCACCGGCCAGCCGGGCGAGTTCAAGGTGCGGGTGGACGGCGAAGGCCCGCTGGCGATCGCCGACAACGCACGCAGCGCCAAGCTGGGCAAGGACGGCAAGGCCACGCTGAGCTTCCCGCTGGTGGCGCAGGAAGGCTACACCGTGGCCAAGGTGCGGGTGCGAGTGGAAGGCAATGGCTATGCCGCCGACCGCCGCTACGACCTGCCGGTGCGCGCGGCGTGGCCGTCGGTGCTGCGCGCGCAGACCCGTGTGCTCGACCCGTTGGCGCCGGTGACCCTGGGTGCCAGCGATGCCGAGGGCTTGATGGCCGGCTCGGTCAACGCGCGCATGCTGGTCAGCGCCTTGCCGCCGATCCCGTTCGCCAGCGCGCTGCAGGGCGCACTGGAATACCCCTACGGGTGCGCCGAGCAGACCACCAGCAAGGGCTACGCGGCGCTGCTGCTCGACGATGCCACCGCGCGCCTGCTCGGGGTCAAGGGCCTGGATGCGGCCACGCGCCGCGCGCGCATGGAAGGCGCGTTCGGGCGGCTGGCCTCGATGCAGGTGTCCAGCGGTCACTTCTCGATGTGGGGCGACGACGGCTACGTCAA
The DNA here is from genome assembly GCF_000364685.1 of Xanthomonas sp. SHU 166. Taxonomy (NCBI): domain Bacteria; kingdom Pseudomonadati; phylum Pseudomonadota; class Gammaproteobacteria; order Lysobacterales; family Lysobacteraceae; genus Xanthomonas; species Xanthomonas sp. SHU 166. Next base: position 6,500 of record NZ_AQOJ01000674.1, on the reverse strand, counting down.
TCCGGGGCTGACCCCGTACATCGCCGAGTTCCTGCTCGACGCAAAGGACGCCGGCTTCGCGGTGCCCGACAACGTGCTGCAGAAGGCGTTGAACCGGCTCAGCGAGGACCTGCTGTCCGGCGGCAACAACTTCTACGGCCAGGACCGCCGCGAGAACCTGAAGTTCGCCAATCAGGCCTGGTCCGGCTACGTGCTGGCGCGGGTCAACCGCGCGCCGCTGGGCACGCTGCGCGCGCTGTACGACAACGACCGCAGCAAGGCGCTGACCGGCCTGTCGCTGGTGCACCTGGGCGTGGCGCTGTCGCTGCAGGGCGACAAGAAGCGCGGCGAAGCGGCGATCGCCGCCGGTTTCGCCAAGGACAGCGCCGACCGGCCGCGCTACTTCGGCGACTACGGCAGCGTGATCCGCGACGACGCGCTGATGATCGCGCTGCTGCACGAGCGCGGCCTGGCCAAGCCCGAGTACGACGCACGGGTGATTGCGCTGGGCCGCGAGTTGGACGCGCGCCGCCGCGGTGGCTGGCTGTGGCTGAGCACGCAGGAGCAGGTGGCGCTGGCGCGCATGGGCAAGGCCTTGCTCAACAGCCAGACCGCGCAGGTGTCCGGGCAGTTGAGCATCGGCGACAGCAGCGAGGCGATCGCCCCGGCCAAGGCCTTCGGTCGCCAGTTCGGCGAGGCCGAGCTGGCGCGCGGCGTGCACTTCGTGCCGCAGGGCCAGCCGCCGCTGTACGCCAGCCTGGAAATCGCCGGCGTGCCGCGCACCCCGCCGGCGGCGGACGACAGCACGCTGAAGGTGGAGCGCAGCTTCTACGGCACCGACGGCAAGCCGTGGACGCCGCAGCCGTTGAAGGAAGGCGAGGCGCTGATCGTGCGCGTCACCATCACCTCCGACACCAGCATGCCCGACGCGTTGCTGACCGACCTGCTGCCGGCCGGCCTGGAGATCGAGAACTTCAACCTGGGCGACGCCAAGCAGTGGGCCGACGTGGTGGTGGACGGCATCGAGATCAGCGACCGCTCCAACGCCGCCGACGTCAAGCACGAGGAGTTCCGCGACGACCGCTACGTGGCCGCGCTGAGCCTGTCGGCGGGCAGCAAGGCGCAGGTCTTCTACCTGGTGCGCGCGGTGACCCCGGGCACCTACACGGTGCCGCCGTCGCTGGTCGAGGACATGTACCGCCCCGACCTGCGCGGCGTGGGGCGCAGCAACCCCGGCACGATCAACGTCGTGCAGCCCTGACGAAAGCCCCCCTCCCTTCGGGATAGGGGCCGGGGGTGAGGGTCCGACCACCAGGGAGCCCAACCAGCACGCCGCACCAACTCCCCTCTCCCCCCGGGAGAGGGGCTGGGGGTGAGGGTCCGACCGCCAGAGAACCCCACCAGCAACCCCGCACAACCCCCCAGGGGCCGGGGATGAAGGGACGCCGGCCAGCACTGTCAGCCAGAAGGGACGGCTACCATGACCGCCGCACCCAGCGCGCCGCCGCCGGCGCACGCCTGGTCCGCCGCTGCGTCCCCCTCTCGTTCCTGGAGCCAGTCATGCCCCCCGCATCCTCGCCGTCCGCTGCATCCCACCTGGACACCGTGGTGTTCGATCTCGGCGGTGTCCTGATCGACTGGAATCCGCGCCATCTGTACCGCCGTCTGTTCGACGACGAGGCAGCGATGGAAGCCTTCCTGCGCGAGGTGTGCAGTCCGCGGTGGAACGAGCGTCAGGATGCCGGGCGGCCATGGCAGGAGGCGGTGGCCGAACTGAGCGCGCTGCATCCGGCGCATGCGCCGATGATCGCCGCCTACCACGCGCGCTGGCCGGAGATGCTGGGCGGCGCGCTGGACGCCACGGTGGCAGTGCTGGAGGAACTGCGCGGGCAGGGCGTGCGGCTGTACGCATTGACCAACTGGTCGCACGAGACCTTCCCGATCGCACGCGAGCGCTATCCGTTCCTGCAGTGGTTCGAAGGCGTGCTGGTGTCGGGCGAGGAGCGCCTGGTCAAACCGGATCCGGCGATCTTCGCGCTGCTGTGCGAACGCTATTCGATCGACCCGGCGCGGGCGGTGTTCATCGACGACGCGCCGCGCAACGTGCACGCCGCCGCGGCCACCGGCATGCATGCGCTGCAGTTCCGCGACGCCGTCACCTTGCGCGAGGACCTGGTCGCGCTGGGCCTGCTGCCGCCGCGCGCGCCAGCGCCCTGATCCACGCCGCGCCGTCGCCAGCGCAGCGTCCTGGCGGTCACGGTGCGGCGCCTTGCGCCGACAGCGATGCCGTGGGCCGCTCCACGCCCTGCGAGCGGCCGGCCGTTGGCCGATGCCGTACAGAACGCCGTTGCCATCGCCGGGCGTGCGCTGTCGCCAGGCTTTCCGCTGGCCGCCATCGCAGCGTCATATCCCTGGGATTAAATAACGAACTTTAAGTTACTTAATTCGGTCAACCAGGGGACATCGCCATGCAACCACTCACCCATCGGCGCCGCGCGCTGATCGTCTGCGCGCTCGCCGCCAGCTGCCAGGCCGCGCTCGCACAGGACGCCGCATCCACCACGGCGACGCTCGCTGCCGACGCCAGCGCCGTCGCGGCCGCCACCGCACCGGCCGTCGGCGACGCCACGCCCGACACCACGCCCAACGCCGCCGCCAGCGCCGACGGCACCACCACGCTGTCCAGCGTGATGGTCACCGGCGTGCGCAAGGCCAATGCCGCCGCGATCGAGAGCAAGCGCGCGGCCACCAACATCACCGACGTGGTCAGCTCCACCGACGTGCGTGCGCTGCCGGACACCACCATCGTCGAGGCGCTGCGCCGCATCCCCGGCCTGTCGGTGCTGCCGGCCACCGACAACGAGCATCCGCGCGACGAAGCCGCCACCCCGGTGCTGCGCGGCCTCGGCCCGTCCTACAACAACGTCACCATCGACGGCCTGACCGTGGCCTCGCCGGGCACGCCCAACGGCACGCTGGGCTCGATCACCCGCGGCGTGCGCCTGGACATCCTGCCGGCCTCGATGGTCAGCGAACTGCAGGTCATCAAGACCTTCACTCCGGACCTGGACCCGAACGCCACCGGCGGTGCGATCAACCTCAAGACCCGCAGCGCGTTCGAGAACGGCGGCAAGCCGTTCTTCACCGCCGAGGCCTCGCTGGGCCATGCCAACGACGTCGGCAAGCCGCGCGACCAGGACGACCCGGGCTATCGCCTGCTCGCCACCGGCAGCCGCACCTTCGGCAGCGAAGGGCAGTACGGCCTGACCCTGTCCGGCAACTACCAGACGCTGAGCAGCTACACCGAAACCCACATGACCACCGACACGGTGCACTACGGGTTCTACGACAACAGCGGCGCACTGCAGAGCGGCACCAACCTGGGCAACGGCTGGGCCGTGCCGCAGCAGGACAAGTACTGGTACGTGATGGACAAGCGCGACCGCTACGGTCTCACCGGCAAGTTCGAGGCGCGGTTGAGCGAATCCCTCCAGGCCTACGCCATGGCCGGCTACTACTATTTCCGCGACAACATGGAGCGCAACGAGGTCATCCTCGATCCGCGCAACCGCAACCGCGTCTACAACCAGACCGCCACCAGCGGCACCTACCCGGTCGGCGACGTGGAAGTGGGCTACTCCAACCAGATCACCACCACCCGCACCAAGCTCGGCCAGACCGGCTTCGAATGGCGCCCGGACGACCGTCAGGTGCTGTCGGCGCGCGCGTCCTGGTCCGATGCCACCTATGCCGAACCGATCAAGATGATCAAGTACGTCACCGGCGCGCAGCGCCCGGCGGCGGTGCCCACCGGGCAGACCGGCCCCGGTGTCACCGTGGTGCCGACGGCGGCCTATGGCTTCAACTACGACACCTCCGCACTCAACCAGCGTTTCCCGATGGCGGCGCAGGCGTACTACAACTACGACAACTACAGCCTGCTGTACTGGCGCCCGGACTACCAGCGCAATGCGCGCGACAAGGTGCTCACCGGGCGCCTGGACTACGCCTTCAACCGTGGCGAGATGGACCGCGGCGTCGGCTTCGGCAGCGGCCTGAGCTACACCCGCGACGAACCCGGCTTCGATATCTACCGCGTCGAATACCAGCCCAACCGCAGCGCGCCGCCGCTGAAGATCGCCGACGTGCTGGCGCCGTCCAACGCGCCGATGCGCTACCTGGGCCTGAACCTGATCGCGATCGATCCGGACAAGGCCAGCCAGGTGCTGAGCGCCACGCCGCTGAGCGCGTTCAACCGCACCGACCAGAGCGCCTTCAGCAACCAGGACAACTTCAGCCATCGCGAGGAGATCTTCGGTGCCTACGGCCTGGTCGGCTATCGCGCCGACGATTTCGATGTGGAAGCCGGCCTGCACTACGACCATACCGACCAGTCCACGGTCGGCCGCCAGCGGCAACTGGATGCGGCCACCGGCAGCTACGTCTACGTCGATGCGCCCACCGAGTCGCGCTACGCCAAGGTGCTGCCGTCGGCGGTGATGACCTACCACGTCAACGACCGCCTCGACCTGCGCGCCGGCGCCAGCCGCACGCTCGGCCGTCCGCCCTACGACGCCTACGCCGCGCGCACTTCGATCGGCTTCGTCAACAGCAGCGACATGGGCAATCCCAACGCGCAGGGCGTGACCGTCACCATCGGTAATCCCGACATCAAGCCGCGCGTGTCCACCAACCTGGACCTGTCGCTGGAATGGCGCCTGCCCGACGATTTCGACGGCATGCTCGCCGCGGCACTGTTCGACAAGCGCATCCAGGACGAGATCTTCACCCTCTCGCGCACCGACCAGTTCAGCTTCAACGGCACCACCTATTCCAACGTGCTGATCAGCACTCCGGCCAACGCCGCCAAGGCGCACGTGCGCGGCCTGGAACTGAGCGCGGTGTTCAACACCCTGTTCCCGGGCGTGCCGGCGCTGTCCGGCCTGGGCGCCAGCGCCAACCTGGCGCTGCTCGATGGCGGCATGAACGTGCCGTTCACCAGCGGCAGCGCGCCCAACCTGGTGCAGAGCCAGCGCACCGTCGATCGCCTGGTCGGGCAGCCGGACTACACCGCCAACGCCTCGCTGTTCTACACCGTCGGCGGCGTCGAACTGCGTGCGGCCTACAACCGCCAGGGCAAGGCGCTGCGCGCCATCGTCAGCAACATCGCCTGGCAGGATCTGTACTGGGCGCCGCGTTCGCAGCTGGACCTGTCGGCGACCTGGGCGGTGAGCAAGCAGCTCAGCGTGGTCGGCCAGATCAGCAATGTCACCCACAGCCGCCTCACCAGCTTCACCGGCCCCGGCGAGAACCTGCTGAAGGACAGTTATTCGATGCCGACCACCTACTGGCTCGGCCTGCGTTTCACCCCGTCGCTGTGACCGTTGCCGGAGACCTTCCATGAACCTGCTTTTCTCGCGCGGCGCGATCATTGCCGCACTGCTGACCGCGACGGCCCCGGCCATCGCCGCCATCGCCCCGATCCAGGCGCGCCTGGCCGCACCCGACGGCGGCATCTTCGTCGTCGCCCACCGCGGCTGCCACAATCCCGCGCCGGCGCACGGCTTTCCCGGGCACGCACCGGAGAACTCGCTGCTGGGCCTGGAGCGCTGCGTGACGCTGGGCGTGGACATGCTGGAAACCGACATCCGCCGCGCCGGCGATGGCACCCTGGTGATGTTCCATGACGCCACCGTCGACCGCACCACCGACGGCACCGGCAAGGTCGCCGAACTGACCTGGCCGCAACTGTCGCGGTTGCGCCTGCGCGACGACGAGGGCGGCGCCGACGCGCCGCTCACCGACCAGCATCCGCTGACCCTGCAGCAGATGCTGGCCGCGGCCAAGGGCCGGATCATGCTCAATCTCGACGTCAAGGCGCCGATCTACGCCGAGGTGGTCGACGCGGTGCGCCGCGCCGGCATGGAGCGGCAGGTGGTGGTGAAGACCGAAGTCGGCGTCGCCAGCCAGGACCTGGCGTCGATGCCGCCGTTCGACCGGATCAACTTCACCCCGGTGCTGCTCAACCCGCCGGGCACCGACGACCTGGTGCAGACCGTGCGCACCCAGACCGACGGCAAGGTGCGGCCGGTGGCGATCGAACTGCCGCGGATGCGTCTGGCCCAGTTGCCGGCGGTGACGGCGCTGGCCAGGCAGCGGCAGGTCCGGCTGCTGGTCAATACGCTGTGGGAGGGCTTCGTCGCCGACGTCGGTGGCGATGCCGATGCGGTGCGCGATCCGGAGGCGGTGTGGGGGCGGCTGTACCGCGCCGGCATCGGCGCCTTCCAGACCGACGAACCGGAAGCGCTGCTGCGCTATCGCGCGTCGCTGGAAAAGCCCTGACCCGCGCATGGCCGTTCAACTGTCCGTAATCGGTCGCTGCGCGACCGCTTGCGGACGCCGCGACCGCGCGCGCAGCGGTCGCGGCGCAACGGATTCAATGGGTTAGCGCGGTTCGCCGATTGGCATGCGGCCTGCTGTACAGCAGGCATGGATATCGCGAAATCCCCGAACCGTTCGTT
>NZ_AQOJ01000673.1:0-3190 GCF_000364685.1 Xanthomonas sp. SHU 166 | reverse complement strand
GGGTGCCAGCCGCTGCCGTGGCGATCGTGCTGGGCGTTGCGCTGCTCGGCAGCGGCCGCGCCGCGCCAAGGGTGGCGCGCAGCGAAGTGTGGATCGATGCGGCCACGCGCGGCGAGATGCGCCGCGAGGTCCGCGCCAACGGCGTGCTGGTGCCGCGGCAGATCCGCTGGATCACCGCCGGGGCGCCGGCCACCGTGCAACAGCAACGGGTCGAGGCCGGCGCGCGCGTGCTGGCCGATACGCCGATCCTGCAACTGGTCAACCCGGAACTGGAGGCCGGCCTGGATCGCGCACGCGCCGCGCTGGCCGGCGCCGATGCCGACCTGGCCGCACTGCACGCCGCGTTGGCCTCGCAACTGCTCGACCAGCAGGCGCTGCAGGCGCAGGCCGAGTCCGAGTTGCAGATCGCGCAGATCAAGGCCAAGGCCTACCGGCGCGGCCACGACGGCGGCGCGATCTCGGCGATCGACCTGACCCAGAGCCAGATCGTCGAGGCGCAGCAACGCGGCCGTGCCGATATCGAACGCAAGCGCGTCGCCGCGTTCCGGCTGAACATGGCCGCGCAACTGCGCGCGGCACAGGCACGGCGCGAGCAGGCCGCCAGTGCGCTGGCCATCGCCACGCAACAGGCCGACTCGCTGCAGGTGCGTGCCGGCAGCGACGGCATCCTGCAACAAGTGGACGTGGAGCCCGGCCAACGCGTCGAGGCCGGCGCCAAGCTGGCGCGGGTGGCGCGCCCGGACGATCTGCTGGCGCGCCTGCAGGTGCCCGAAGTCCTGGCCAAGGACGTGATCGAAGGCCTGCCGGTGGCGGTGGACACGCACAACGGCGTGGTCGGCGGGCAGGTGGCACGGATCGATCCGGCGGTGCGCAGCGGCAGCGTGGCGGTCGATGTGCGGCTGACGCCGCCGTTGCCGCCCGGCGTGCGCCCGGACCTGTCGGTGGATGGCCGCATCGTGCTCGGCACGCTGCGCGACGTGGTCAGCATCCCGCGCCCGGCGCTCGCCGTGCCCAACGCCGCCGGCAGCCTGTTCGTGCTGCGCGACGGCGGCGACACCGCGCAGCGCATCCGCGTGCGCTTCGGCGCCGCCTCCAGCGACCGTATCGAAGTCCGCGCCGGCCTGCGCGCCGGCGACCGCGTCGTGCTGTCCGACACCAGCCAGTGGAATGCCGACGCCACCTTGCGCTTACGCTAGCCTCACCAGGAGAGATCCCGCATGACCGCAGTTCCCGCACCATCCGCCGCGCCGCTGATCCACCTGCACGGGCTCAGCAAGGTGTTCCACACCGAGGAAGTGGAGACCCACGCCCTGGCCGAGATCGCACTGGACGTGGCGCCTGGCGATTTCGTCGCCATCACCGGCCCGTCCGGCTGCGGCAAGTCGACCCTGCTGTCGATCCTGGGCCTGCTCGATGCGCCCAGCGGCGGCACCTACCGGCTCAACGGCCGCAGCGTCGCCGAACTGGACACGGTTGGCCGCGCACGCATCCGCAACGCCGAGATCGGCTTCATCTTCCAGGCCTTCAACCTGATCGCCGACCTCACCGTGGAAGAGAACGTGGCGCTGCCGCTGACCTACCGCGAGGGCGCCCAGCGCGGCCAGATCCGCCAGCGCGTGCGCGAGGTGCTGGAGCTGGTCGGCATGCAGCATCGCCACAAGCACTATCCGGGGCAGTTGTCCGGCGGCCAGCAGCAGCGCGTGGCGGTGGCGCGCGCGCTGGCCGGCAACCCGGCGATCCTGCTCGCCGACGAGCCAACCGGCAACCTGGACAGCCGCAACGGCGAGGCGGTGATGCAGTTGCTGGAACAACTGCACGACCACGGCACCACCTTGTGCATGGTCACCCACGATCCGGCGTTCGCGCGGCGCGCGCAGCGCATCGTGCACATGCTCGACGGCCGCATCGTCGACGAGGACACCTTCGAGCGGTTGCGCCACGAACAGGACGTGGCGCTGCCGGCACGCGCCGCGGGGCAGGCACGATGAGCGCCGCCCTGCAGTGGACCGAGATGCGGCAATCCTGGCGCACGCTCGCGCGCAGGCCGGGCTATCTGCTGCTGGCGGTGCTGACCCTGGCGTTGGGCGTGGCCACCACCACCGCGGTGTTCGCGCTGCTCGACCAGGCCTTGCTGAAGCCGCTGCCGTTCCCGCAGCCGGAGCGGCTGGTCACCCTCGGCCTGTCCAGCGACCCTGGCCGCAATGTCGCCGCGCCCGGCTACTACCCGGTGTTGCGGCGCATGTCGAGCCTGCAGTCGGTGGGCATCGCGCGCGGGTTCCCGGTGCCGGCCAACGTCGCCCGCGGCGCTGCCAGCGAGGTGGTCGCGTCGATCAGTGCCGATGCCGGCTTCCTGCGTACGCTCGGCCTGCCGATGGCGGCCGGGCGCAACTTCAACGACGAGGAAAGCCGGCCCGGCGGGCCGCAGGCGGTGATCCTCAGCCATCGTTTCTGGCAGCGCTATTTCGATGGCGACCGGTCCGCGGTGGGACGCACCCTGCAGGTGGAAGGCAAGCCGGTGCAGATCGTCGGCGTGCTGCCCGCGGCCTTCCCCTGGGCCGAGCCGTTCGACCTGATCCGCAACATGCAGCCGGACCTGGCCGCGACCAACCTGTCCACCAACGAGATCGTGGTGGCGCGGTTGCGGCCCGGCATCAGCGTGGCCGCGGCGTCCGCGCAGACCGCGACGACGCTCCAGGCCCTGTTGCGCAACAGCCCGCACATGGACGCATCGTGGTGGGCGTCGCTGCAGCGACGGCCGCCCAACGCGCTGCCGCTGCAGGACAGCCTATACGACGCCAACAGCGGCAACACGCTGTGGCTGTTCTTCGCCGCGGCTGCCTGCGTGCTGCTGATCGCCGCGATCAACCTCACCAGCCTGATGCTGTTGCGCGCGCTCGGGCGCAGCCACGACAGCGCGGTGCGTGCCGCGCTGGGCGCATCGTGGCTGCGCTTGAGCCTGCCGGCATTGGCCGAAGGCGTGCTGATCGGCGCGCTCGGCAGCCTGGCCGGCCTGGTGCTGGCTTGGCTTGGCCTACGTCTGCTCGGCGGCTGGGTGCCGCTGATGTGGATGCGCGGCGAGGCGCCGCATCTGAGCGGCGCCAGCGTGCTGTTCGCGCTGCTCGCCGGCGGTGCGACGGCGCTGTTGGCCGCAGCGCTGGGCATCGCCCGCGGCCGCCGCCGCAACCTGGTG
>NZ_AQOJ01000672.1:0-1075 GCF_000364685.1 Xanthomonas sp. SHU 166 | reverse complement strand
GCGGGCGCGGCGGCTGGAGCCTGCAGGCCGGCCGCCTCGGCCGTGTCCTGGTGATCGCGCAGGTGGCCATCGCCGTGGTGCTGCTGATCGGCGCGGCCCTGTTCACCCGCACCCTGCAGAAGCTGGCGGAGGTGCCGATGGGCTTCGAGAGCCGCTCGGCGGTGGTGTTCACCCTGGCGCCGGTGAAGGAGCGCTACGTCACCGCGGCCGATGCGGTGGAGCAGACCCGGCGCATCGTCGCGCGGCTGCAGCAGGTGCCGGGCATCGACCGCGTGGGGGTGTCGACCAATCCGCCGACGGCGACGCGGTTGAGCTGGAGCGTGGAGATCGATGGCGCGCCGTCCGTCGACAGCCAGTACCGGTTGGCCACGCCGCAGTTCCTGGAGGTCTTCCGCATTCCCTTGCTGGCCGGGCGCGGGATTGCCGACAGCGATGTGGCCGGAGGCGAGCGGGTCTGCGTGGTCAGCGCCAGCTTCGCTGCGCGTTACCTGCACGGGCAGGCGCTCGGCAAGATCGTCAGCTTGCCCGACGACGGCGGCGACCAGCGCGTGTCGATGCGCGTGGTCGGCGTGGTCGGCGACGTGCGCCACACCAGCCCGGCCGAGCCACCGGAGCCGACCGTGTACCAGCCGCTGGCACAGATGAGCGAGCCGATGTGGCAGATCCTCCGCGGCTTCGGCGCGCTGACCTATGCGGTGCATCTGCGGGCCGGCGCACTGGGTGCCGACGAGCGCGCGCTGCGTGCCGCCATCGACGAAGTGGCGCCACAGCAGCCGATCGCCGAGCTGCAACCGATGCAGGCGCTGGTCGCCAGCACCACCGGCGAACAGAAGCTCAACCTGCTGCTGGTGGGGCTGTTCGCGGGACTGGCTTTGTTGCTGGCGGCGGTCGGCCTGTACGCGGTGATGGCGGTGGCGGTGGCCGCGCGCCAGCACGAGTTCGGCGTGCGCGCCGCGCTCGGCGCACCGCCGGCACGGCTGCGCCGGCAGGTATTGGGCGAGGCCGGCGTGCAGATCGGCGTGGGCCTGCTGCTGGGCCTGGGCGTGGCGATGGCGCTGTCGCGACTGTTGCAGCG
>NZ_AQOJ01000671.1:0-1235 GCF_000364685.1 Xanthomonas sp. SHU 166 | reverse complement strand
ACTTGTTCGAGGTGCGCGTGGCCGACCCGCTGGCGATCGGTGCGGTGCTGCTGGTGCTGGCCGCGGCCGGCCTGCTCGCCGCGCTGGCACCGGCGCGGCGCGCGGCGCGGGTGCCGCCGATGCACGCCTTGCGCGCCGAATGATGCGCTTTGCGTTCCGATGCGGGTACGCCACGACGGGCGCCGTGGCGCCTGTCCGCCACGCCCGGCCGCTAGACTCTGCGCCATGACTGACAACCGCACACCGCCGCTGCCGCGCATCCTCGTCGTCGACGACCAGGCCGACGTGCGCGAAGCATTGCGCATGCTGCTCAAGAGCGCCGGCTACGGCATGGTCGGCGCCGAGTCGCCGGAGCTGGCGCTGGCCTGCCTGCGCGGCGACGCGTTCGCCGCGGTGCTGGTGGACATGAACTATGCCCGCGATACCACCTCCGGCGCCGAAGGCCTGGCGTTGATCGCGCAGATCGCCGCGCAATGGCCGGGGCTGCCGGTGATCGCGATGACCGCCTGGGCCAGCATCGAACTGGCGGTGGCGGCGATGCGCGAGGGCGCGGTGGATTTCATCGAGAAGCCCTGGCAGAACGCGCGGGTCCTGGCGGTGCTGGAGAGCCGCATCGCATTGGACCGCAGCCGCCGCGCCGCGCAACGGCTCGGCGAGGCGCAGGCACTGTTGCTGCAGGACGGTGCGGCCGGCTTCGTCGCCGAATCGGCACCGATGCAGCGCCTGGTCGAGGATCTGCTGCGCATCGCCGGCAGCGGCGCCAACGTGCTGCTGCTGGGCGAGAACGGCACCGGCAAGAGCCTGCTGGCGCAGTTGCTGCACCAGTGGTCGCCGCGTCGCACGCAGGCCTTCGTCAAGGTCAACATCGGCGGCCTGGCGCCGACCCTGTTCGAGGCCGAACTGTTCGGTCACGTGCGCGGCGCCTACACCGACGCGCGCCAGGATCGCGCCGGCCGTTTCGAACTGGCCGATGGCGGCACCCTGTTCCTGGACGAAATCGGCAACCTGCCGCTGCAGCAGCAGCCCAAGTTGCTGCGCGCGATCGAGGACGGCGAGTTCGAGCGGCTCGGTTCCTCGCGCACGCAGCGGGTGGACGTGCGCATCGTCGCGGCGACCAATGCCGATCTGGAGGCGGACGTGGCGGCCGGCCGCTTCCGCCAGGATCTGCTGTACCGGCTCAACACCTTCCAGGTGCGCGTGCCGCCGCTGCGCGAGCGCGGCGCCGACATCCTGCC
>NZ_AQOJ01000670.1:0-606 GCF_000364685.1 Xanthomonas sp. SHU 166 | reverse complement strand
GCAGCCGCCACAGGCCGCCGCCGAGCAAGGCGAAGGCGCCGGCGACCAGGCCGACATGGAAGCCGGAAATGGCGATGAGATGGGTCAGGCCGGCGGCGCGCAGGATGCGCCAGTCGCGATCGTCCAGCCGCCGGGTATCGCCCAGCGCCAGCGCCTGCACGTAGCGCGCCGAGGCCTGCGGCACGGCCGCGGCGATGCGTGCGGACATGTCGGCGCGCCAGGCGTCGATGCCCTGCCCCGGCGTCAATTGCGCTGCCGCCTGCGGCGCCACCACATAGCCGCTGGCGCTGATCCGCTGCGCCAGCGCATAGGCCTCGGCGTCGAAGCCGCCCGGATTGCTCAAGCCGCGCGGCGCGCGCAGGCGCACCTGCAACTGCCAGCGCGCGCCGGCGCTCAGGGCGCTACGCGGCCCGGCCTGGTGCGTGCCGAAGTCGTCGTACCACGCCAATTGCAGCAGGCGCCCGCGCAACGGCGCCGGCTGCGCCGCGTCGCTGTCCACCCGGAACAGGAAGCGGGTGCGGCGGGTCTCCGCCTGCGGCAGTTCCACCACCTGGCCGCGGACGTCGACCACGCACTTTTCCCAGTCGGCCGGCAACTGCCTTGCCA
>NZ_AQOJ01000669.1:0-11523 GCF_000364685.1 Xanthomonas sp. SHU 166 | reverse complement strand
GCGGCACGCGTGCCGGCGCGTTTGCCCGGCGCCGCTGGCGACGCCTTGCGCGGGGTCGACTTGGCGCCATTGCCGCGGCCATCGCGCGCCTTGGCGGAGGCACGCGCTGGCGTGGCAACGGTGTCTGCCACAGTCGCTGCGCCGGGCTCGGCGATGGTGGCCGCTGCGTCCGCGGCCGGCGGTGGCAGATCGGCGCCAGCCTGATCCATCGCCGCGCGGGATTCCACCGCAGGCGTCGTCGCCTCGTTGCGGCTGCGCTCGGGCAGCTTCAACCGGTGCGCCTGCTCGTCGTATTCGATCAGCAGCACGCCGGAGTTGTGGCGGCCGCTGATCTCGACGAAGCAGGCGCCGCCGATGAACGGCTCCAGCGTCATCACCGACTTCAGCGGCGTGGCCACCACCATCTGGAAACCGAAGTTCTCGAAGATGTTCATCGCCAGCGCGGTGAACTCGTTGTCGGCCTTGTCGAAGGCCTCGTCCAGCACCACCGCGGCGTAGCGCGGCAGTTCGCCGTCCTCGCCGCCGAGCTGGTAGCGCAGCGCCGCGGCCAGGCAGGTGGTGGCCAGCTTCTGGCGCTGGCCGCCGGACTTGCCGGCGCCGCTGCGGTAGATCTCCACCTGCGCACGGCTGTCCGCGTCCAGTTCCACGCCGACGAACTCCACGTGTTGGCGCACGTCCAGCACCTGCTCGCGCCAGCGCCGCAGCTCCGGCTCCTGCGCACCGAGCCGCTGCACCAGGCCGCGCAGCATGGCGAACTGCGCCTCGGCCAGGGCACGATCCTCGGTCTGCTGATGGCCGAGCACGGCGCGCAACTGCTGCTGGAACTCCTGCACCTCGAGCAGGCGCCGGTCGCTGACTTCGATGGTCAGCAGGGTGCCGCGGTTGAACGGCACCTGCTCCAGGCTGGCGTTGACCTCGTCCATGCGCTGCTTGATCGCCTTGTGCGCTTCGGCGGTGTAGCGCTGCAGGGCCAGCAGGTTGTTCTTGCTCTGGGTCTGCAGCAGGTCGAAGAAGCGCCCTTCGTGGCGCGGCAGGCCGTCGCTCTCCAGGCGCTGCAGGCGCGCCAGGAAATCGTCGGCGCTGGCCAGGCTGACGGTGAAGTCGCCACTGTCCTCCGGCCACTGCTGGCAGTAGCGGCGGAAACAATCCAGCACCTGCTGGCTCAGCCGCGCGTCCTGCGCCTGGCTCTGCGCCAGCTGTTCGCCGAGCCCGCGCTCGACGCTGCGCAGATGCGCTTCCAGGTTGTCCAGGCTCAGCGGCGGCAGCGCGGCCAGGCGCGCGTCCAGCCCTGCGACCTGCGCCGGGCCGATCACCGCGGTGGCCACGCGCGCGGCGCAGGTCTCGCGCTGCGCTTCCAGGCGCGCGCGCTCGCGGCTCACCTGCGCGCGCTCCAGGCGCACGTCCTCGTAGGTGCGGCGCGCCTGGTCGCGGCGCGCGCGGACGGTGGCGATCTGCTCGCCCAGCGCGCGCAGCGCGGTGTCGCCCTCGCGCAGTTGCAGCAGTTGCTCGGCGATGTCGCTCAGGCGCTGCAGCTTGGGCGCCACGTCGATCTCGTCCCACTCGCGCTCGGCCAGGGTGTGCGCGGCCAGTTGCCGGCCCTGGTCCTGTTCGCGCTGCTTGCGCAGGGCGGCGACGTCGGCGTCGCAGGCGGCGATGCGCTGCGCCAGGGTCTGCCCCTCGCGCTCGAAGACCTTGAGCTTGTCGCGGTTGTCGTAGCCGAGCAGCCAGCGTTTGCGGTCGCCGACCGCGTGGCGGTCGTCCTTCTCGTAGCGATCGCCCGGATGCTTGACCTGGCCCTCGCGGGTGATCGCACGCTCGGCATCGCGCAATTGCGCCACGGTATCGACGCAGGTGTAGTCGAAACGCCGCGCCAGTTCCTGGCGCAGCCACGGCGCATAGGCATGGTCGCGCAGTTCCAGCTTGCGCAGCAGCGACTTCGCGTCGGGCTCGCGCTGCTGCAGCGGCGCGTTGTGGCGCACCCGGAAGTACACCAGGCGGGTGCCGAGCTGGGTCTTGTTGACCCAGTCGGCGACGCTGGCGTAGTGGCGTTCGTCGACCAGCAGCGACTGCGCGAAGCCGTGCAGCACGCGCTCGATCGCGCCGCGCCAGGCGGCCTGGTCGGCCTCCACCTGCACCAGCTCGCCGACGAACGGCAGGGCGGCTTCGGACAGGCCGGTCTCGGCGCACAGCCGCGCGCGCAGCGCCTGCATCGGCGCAGGAATGCTCGAGGGCGCCTTCAGCAGCGCCTCGATCTCGGTGCGGATGACCGCGAAGCGGCGTTCGTCCTCGCGGCGCTCGGCCATGCGCTCGGCGATCGCCTCGTCCAGGCTGCTGGCCTCGCCGGCGACGCCGTCGCGCAACGCGCGCGCCTGCGCCACCTGCTCGGCGAAACCGCTGGCGCTGCCGGCCAGGCCCATGCCGAGTTGGCGGCAGGCCTGTTCGACCTGGCTGCGGCGGCGCATGCGCTCGTCGCGCTCGCGCTCGACGCGGCCGCGTTCGCGCTCCAGCGCCTCGACCTGTTCGCCGCCCTGCGCGCGCTGCTGCGTCTCCAGCTCGGCCAGGGTCTGCTCGTGGTTGTCCAGCGCTTCGCGGCGCTGCCCTTCCTCGCCGGCCAGGCCGCGATCCTGGGTGTCCAGTTCCTGCAGGCGTGCATCGAGCAGGGCCAGGCGGCGCTGCTCGCGGTAGCCGTCGATGCCCAGCTGCAGTTCGCGCAGCTCTCCGACGCTGTGGCGCAGCGCCAGCAGTTCGGCGTGGTAGTCGCGCGCCGGGGTCAGGGTTTCCACCTGGCGCCGCGCGGTCACCACCGCGTGGTGGGCGCCGTCGAGTTCGGCGAAGTCCTCGACCAGGCGGTCGGCGGCCTCGAAGGTGCGCGGCTCGTCGAGCATGAAGCTGCGCAGGAACGCGTTGAGGTCGCCCAGGTTCTTCGCCGACTGGGTCTTGTGCAGCAGCCGCAGCGCCATCTCGTTGCCGATGCCGAGCAGGTGGCGGAAGCGCTCGGCGTAGCCGGCGAAGCTGTCGAAGTGGTGCACGTCCTCGCCCAGGCGCAGCTTGAGCCGGCGCAGGTCCAGGTCGAAGCCGTCCAGCTCGGCGGCCACGTCGAAGCCGCGCGGCACCACCATGTAGTGCTTGCGCACGTCGGCCGCGGCGGTGCCGCTGCCGGCGATCCAGAACAGCCGCACCAGGCTCACCGCCTGACCCTGCGCGTTGCGGTACTCCAGCGCCAGCGCAGACCAGGTCGCGCCCTTGCGCAGGTACTGGGTGGCGATCTCGCCGGAGGCGCTGTCCTGCTGGTCGGCCCAGGCGCCGCGCACGTAGGACACCAGGCTGCGGTCGCGGCCGCTGCGCTCGGCCTCGCGCGCGGCGGCGTTGAAATCGACGATGTTCGGCGGCGTCAGCAGCGCCGACATCGCATCGAGCAGGGTCGACTTGCCCGAACCGGAGCGGCCCACGAACAGGAAGCCCTTCTCGGCGATCGGCACGTCGGTCAGGCCGTTGAAGGTGCCCCAGTTGTGCACCTGCAGGCGGCGCATGCGGTACTGCTGCGCGCGCTGCTCGGCCAGGGTCTCGGCGAACAGGGACGGGGCGACGGGGACGGTGGACGATTCGGACAGGGACGTCATCGGGAACTCATCGGAAAACGGGGACGGCCGCCACGGCGGCCGGCGCTCGGGGCAAGACCGGCGCTAGGCGTGCGCGACGTACGGGCGCAGGCCGGTCACGGCGCCGCCTCGGCCACGCCGTCGCGCAGGCCGCGATAGGCCGCCGACAGCGCCTGCACGTCCTCGGCCGAGAACAGCAGCTTCAGCGCGGGCGAGACTTCGTAGCGATCCTCGCTGCCGCGCAGCTTGGACAGCAGGTGGTTGTCGCGCATCTTGGCGATCGCCGCCAGCACCCGCCGGGCGAAGCCGGCGCGGTCGGTGGACACGTTCTTCTCGTACACCGACAGCACTTCCAGCAGCTGCGCCTCGTCGACCACCGCGCGCTCGCCACGGGTGTCGGCCTCGGCCAGTTGCTGGCGCAGGAACAGCAGCAGCACCGACTCGATGAAGGTCAGTGGCGCGGTGCGCAGCAACGCCGGGGTCTCCAGCTCGCCGGTATCGGCCTGGCGCGCGAACGCCACACCGCCATCGCGGTCCAGCACCAGTTCCAGGAACAGCTCGCTCAGCACGCGGCGGATCGCCGCCTCGTGGCGCAGCAGCGCCGGCCACAGCGGGCCATGCCGGTAGGCGTCGACGCTGGGGCCGGACAGCAACTGGCACAGCGCGCGCCGCGCCTCCAGCGGCAGGCTGCCGCTGTCGCCAGCGAACAACGCGGTGCCGGCATCGGCCGCAGCGGACGTGGCGGCGGTCGCGGCGGCATCGCCGGGATCGGCGTCGTGGCCGTGGAATTCGTCAGACCAGCTCATTGCGTTTTTCCTTGGTGAACCACACCAGCGGGATGCGCGCGCGCCGGACCTGGCCGTCGCCGCCTTCCCATTGCACCGCTTCCCATTCGCCGTCGACGACCACGCCGTGGCGGGTGCCCAGCGCCAGGTAGCCGATCACGCTGCCCAGGCCCTGCGCCGCCGGGCGCTGCCGCAGCGCCTGGCCGATGCTCAGTTGCGGCTGCCGGCCGAGCAGGTCGTGCAGGTCGTTGCGCAGGCCGCGCAGGTCGATCTCCGATTGCGCCACCAGGTCGCCGACACTGTCCAGCGAGATCGTCGCTGCCTCGGCCGCCTGCACCCGCCCGTCCACCTGCTGGCTGCGCGGGTCGTGCAGGCGCCACTGCGACAGCGAGCGCAGCCGCGCGCTGCTCAGCGGCAGCACGTAGCCGGTGGCCGCGGTGGCATGCAGCTGGTCGCGCAACTGCAGCGCCTCGCCCTGCGCCTGCTTCAGCAACTGGTTGAGCCGGCGCTGCTCCAGGTAGCCGCGGCTCTGCACGAAGCCGCGCAGGCTGCGCGCGAAATGCTGCATCACCTCGTGCACCTGGCCGCCGCGTTCGAGCAGGGTGCCGGTGAGCCCACGCAGGAAGGCGCGTTCGTGGCGATCCAGGCGGCGGGCGAAGCCGCGCGCCAGCAGCGCCTCCAGCGCCGCATCCAGCTGCACGCTCTGCTCGGCATCGTTGAGCAGGCTCCAGAACGCCTGGAAACTGCGCCCGGCCTCGCTCTCGCCGATCACGTCGATGCCGGCGAACAGCTTCTCCAGCACGTCGCCGCGTGCGCCCTCGTCGTCGATGATGCGCTCGCGGAACTCGCGGTTGAGCCGCTCGAAATCGTCGCGGACGCGGCGGAAATCCTCGGTCAGGTCGTCGGACAGGCGGATGATGTCGCGGGTGCGTTCCAGCGCGCGCTTGCCGTCCAGCGCGGCCAGCTTGCCGGCGGCCACGCGCTCGATTTCCGCATCCAGGCGCTCGCGCTCGGCGCGCAGCGCGGCCAGGCGCGCGTCCGGATCGGTCTCGGTCTGCCCGGCCAGTTGCACCAGCTGCTGGATCACCAGCGACAGCCGGCTCTCGGTGGCCACGCTGGCGCTGTCGCGCACGCCGGCGATGAAGCGGATGGCCTGCGCCGCCTGCCGCGACAGTTCGTATTCTTCCTGCGCATCGCCTTCGGGCAGGCGCCGCTCCAGCCAGCCCTGCGCCAGCCAGTGCGCCACGTAGGCCTGCGCGGTGCGCGGCAGTTCGCGCGAGAGCTCGTCGTCCTTCAGCGCATCGAGCTGGCGCTGCAGGCGCTCGTGCAGCACGTCGGCCGGCAGCCGCCGCTGGGCGTCGCCGAGCAGGGTCTGCAGCAGGCCGATCAGCTCGGGGGCATGATCGGCGGCGAGCAGCTTCCACAACGGCTGTTCGCGCAACTGGCGATAGCCTGCGATCCGGACATGCGGCTTCATGCAGGAACCGACCGCCACCGCATCCGCAGACTCAGCGCACGCGCTCGATGAAGCGCAGGAACTCGGCGCGGGTGCGCGCGTCCTCGCGGAAGGTGCCGAGCATCTTCGAGGTGACCATGCTGACGCCGCGCTTGTGGATGCCGCGGGTGGTCATGCACTCGTGCGCGCCTTCCACCACCACGCCCACGCCCAGCGGCTGCAGCACGTCCTGGATGCACTGGGCGATCTGCGCGGTCATCTTCTCCTGCACCTGGAAGCGCCGCGCATAGGCCTCGACCACGCGCGCCAGCTTGCTGATGCCCACCACCTTGCCGCGCGGCAGGTAGCCGACGTGGACCTTGCCGATGATCGGCGCCATGTGGTGTTCGCAGTGGCTTTCGTACTCGATGTCGCGCAGCACGATCAGCTCGTCGTAGCCGGCCACTTCCTCGAAGGTGCGCAGCAGGTACTCGCGAGGGTCTGCGCGATAGCCGCTGAACCAGTCGCCATAGGCCTCGGCCACGCGCCGCGGGGTGTCCAGCAGGCCCTCGCGGGTGGGGTCCTCGCCGGCCCAGCGCAGCAGGGTGCGCACTGCGTCTTCGGCCTGCGCCTGGGTCACCGGGGGAGTGGAGCTGTTGTCGGAATCGGCCATGGGGGGAACGCCCGTAAGGGGGCTGCATGGTACCCGAGTCGCCTGGCAGCCGCCGCATGCGCGGCCTCCGCGCGGCGGGGCGACCCGGCCGATACCGGGTGCGCCGTTCAGCGTCCGCATGCTCCGCGCCCGGGCGGCACGCGCATCGCCCGGGCCGGCGCCGCGCCGGTCAGCGCCGGCGCGCGTGCATCTCGCCCTCGTGGTCGAGCCAGTTGGACCCCTTGTTGGTCAGGAAGAACATGTACACCACCAGCGACACCGCGATCACCGCCGTGGCGTACCAGACGAAGGTAGTGACGTGGCCGGTCTTCAGCGAGGCCTGGTACAGCAGCGGCGCAGTGCCGCCGAAGGCCGAATTGGCCAGCGCATAGCCCAGGCCCACGCCCAGCGCGCGGATGTGGGTGGGGAACAGCTCGGCCTTCACCACCGCGTTGATCGAGGTGTAGCCGGTGAGGATGACGAAGCCGATGGTGAGGATCGCGAACGCGCTCAGCCAGTCGCTCTGCCTGGGCAGCTCCAGCACCAGGAACCAGGTGTAGAGCACGCCGCCGATGCCGAAGAACACCAGCAGGGTCTTGCGCCCGATGATGTCCGACAGCCAGCCGCCCACCGGCTGCATCAGCATCAGCACGATCAGCGCGGCCAGGTTGATGATGGTGCCGGCCATCACGTCGTCGCCGGCGAAGGCGGTCTGGATCATCTTCGGCCCGGTCACCGAGTAGGTGTAGAACGCCACGGTGCCGCCGGCGGTGATCAGGAAGCACAGCAGCAGCGGGCGCCACTGGTGCACGAACAGTTCGCGCAGCGAGCCGGAGGACCTGTCCTTGCCCTGCTTGGCCGCGGCGATGGATTCGGAGGTCAGCGACTCGTCCATCGTGCGCCGCAGCCAGAACACCACCAACGCGCCGATGCCGCCCAGGCCGAAGGCCACGCGCCAGCCCCATTCGGAAATCTGGCCCTTGTCGAAGAAGTGCAGCATGCCGAACAGCACCGCCTGCGCCAGCACATGGCCGCCGACCAGGGTGACGTAGTGGAACGAGGACAGGAAGCCGCGCCGCCCCGGGATTGCCGCCTCGGACATATAGGTGGCGCTGGTGCCGTACTCGCCGCCGGTAGCGAAGCCCTGCAGCAGGCGCGCCAGCAGCAGCACCACCGCCGCGGCGCCGCCGATGCTGGCCACGGTGGGCGTCACCGCGATCAGGAACGAACAGGCGGCCATCACCGACACCGACACCGTCAGCGCCAGGCGGCGGCCATAGCGGTCGGCGAAGCGGCCGAAGTACCAGGCGCCGATCGGGCGCATCAGGAAGGTCACCGCGAAGATCGCCCACACGTACAGCGTGGCGTTCTTGTCCTCCTTGGAGAAGAACTGCGACTCGAAGTAGGTGGCGAACACCGAATAGACGTAGACGTCGTACCACTCCACCAGGTTGCCGGCCGAGCCCTTGAGCGTGTTGGACACCGAGCGGCGCAGGCTGCCCGGTGCGGCGGCGGCGGACGAAGAGGTGGATGCACTCATGCGATGGGCCTCATGGATGGACGTCACGGAGTATAGGCAGGCACTTGCGAGGATCCTGTCGCGACGGCGGCCACGCCGGGCGTGCGCGTCATCCAGCGCACTGCGCCTGCGGCGCGGCGAAGGCCTTGCTGTACATGCCCGAGCGATCGAAGCAGCAGACCCGGCGCTTGCCCGCGGCGAGCATGTCGCAGGTGCTGGCGATGCGCTTGACCCGCGTCTGCACCTGCTTGCCCGAGCCGATCCAGAAGATCCAGTCGCGCCGCGCCACCGCGGTCAGCGTGTCCCAGGCCGCGCGCGCGGGCGGATGCGCAGCCAGCGCGCGCGCCAGATCGTCGGGTACCGCCGGTTCCGGCTCCACCGCCACCGGCGCGATCTCCAGGGTCACCGTGGTGCCGACCTCGACCGCCGCGGCCGCCCGCAACGCCTCCTCGACCTGCAGCCAATGGCCACCTCGCCCATCGGGCTGCAGCGTGGCCTGAAACGGGTGCCCGGCGAACCGGCCCTCCACGCTGACCAGGCCACGCGTGGGCAGCGCGGCGCTGGCCGCCGCAGGCAGCAGCAGGAAACACCAGGACGCGTCCGGCGGCGTGGCTGGACGCAGCAATGTCGCCTGGAAGCGGATCGGGTCGGCGGCGCCGGTCATGCGCGGACCTTAGCACCGGCCGCGCGCGGTGCCATGCTGCACCTGCGCGCGGCGGCGGCGCGACGCGCTCCTGGTCTTGTCGCTCACCGGGCACTGCGCCCTGCCTGACCTGCCTGGCGGCCACCGCCACTGGAGACCGGCACAACGTCACGTTCCCCGCACTGCGCGGCGCACGCTCAGGCCCCATCCCTTCAGTTCGACCGGGCGTCGCCGCTATCCATGCGCCGGCCCGGGGACCCGCGCTATGCGCGCGTCACGCGGGCGCAGGCAACCTGCCTGCCCGTCCGCCGTCACCCACCGTCGATCCCTCTTCCTTCCCCCATTCCCCCGATCCCATGCACGCCCTTTCCAATCTGCGCATCGGCCAGCGCCTCGCGCTCGGCTTCCTCACGATCATCGTGCTGATGGTCCTGCTCACCGTGGTCGGCATCCAGCGCGTGCACAGCATCGACCAGCGACTGACCGCCATCAACGAAGTCAACAGCGTCAAGCAGCGCTACGCGATCAACTTCCGCGGCAGCGTGCACGACCGCGCCATCGCCCTGCGCGACGTGGTGCTGCTGGACGATCCGGCCGGCCGGCAGGCGACCGAGCAGACCATCGACAAACTGGCCGGGGACTACGCGCGCGCCGCCCAGCCGCTCGACGCCCTGCTCGCCGCCTCCAGCGACGCCCAGGAAAAAGCGATCCTGCAGCGCATCCAGGGCATCGAACAGCGCACCATGCCGCTGATCGCGCAGGTCCGGCAGCTGCGCGATGCCGGCGACACCGTGCAGGCGCAGGCGCTGCTGCTGCAGCAGGCGCGCCCGGCCTTCGTCGACTGGCTGGCCAGCATCAACGCCTTCATCGACCTGCAGGAAGCCAAGAACCGCCAGGCCGCCAAGGAAGCGATGGCCACCGCGCGCGGCTTCGCCCTGCTGATGATCGGCTGCACCGTGCTGGCGCTGCTGCTGGGCGCGCTGATCGCGCTGTTGCTCACCCGCCGCGTGGTGCGGCCGCTGCGGCAGGCGCTGGGCCTGGCCGAGCGCATCGGCGCCGGCGACCTGAGCAGCCCGGACACCGCCACCACCCACGACGAGGCCGGGCAGTTGCTGCGCGCCATGCAGCAGATGCAGCGGCGCCTGCACGAGGTGATTTCCGCACAGCGCGAGATGGCTGCGCGCCACGACGCCGGCGCCATCAGCTACCGCATGGACGCGCAACGCTTCCCCGGCGAATACGGGCGCATGGTCGCCGACACCAATGCCCTGGTGGATGCGCACGTGCAGACCCAGCTGCGCATCACCGAGGTGATGGGCCGCTACGCCATCGGCGACCTCAGCCAGGATATCGCCCACTATCCCGGCGAGAAGGCCGCGATCACCGCGGCGATGCAGCAGGTCAAGCAGAACCTGCATGCCATCAACGTGCAGATTCAGACCCTGGCCGAGGCCGCCTGCGCGGGCAACTTCGCCCACCGCGGCCAGCCGGAGAAGTTCGAGCACGCCTTCCGCACCATGGTCGAGAACCTCGACACCATGATGGCCACCGCCGACGCCAACCTGGCCAAGTTCTCCGCGCTGCTGCGCTGCATCGCCGACGGCGACCTCACCGTGCGCATGAGCGGCAACTTCCATGGTGTGTTCGCCGCCATGCGCGACGATGCCAACAGCACCGTGCACCGCCTCACCGACATCGTCGCGCACATCCAGCGCACCACCAACAGCATCGGCTTCGCCGCCGAGGACATCGCCAGCGGCAACCAGGAACTGGCCAAGCGCAGCGAGCAGCAGGCGACCAGCCTGGAAGAGACCGCCGCCTCGATGGAGGAACTGACCTCCACCGTCAAGCAGAACGCCGAACATGCCCAGCGCGCCAACCAGCTGGCGCTGGGCGCGGCCGGTGTGGCCAGCGAAGGCCGCGACGTGGTGGGCCAGGTGGTGGAGACCATGGATGGCATCCAGGCCGCCTCCAGGCGCATCGCCGACATCATCGCGGTGAGACGGCATCGCCTTCCAGACCAACATCCTGGCGCTCAACGCCGCGGTGGAAGCCGCACGCGCCGGCGAACAGGGCAATGGCTTCGCGGTGGTGGCCGCGGAGGTCGGCACGCTCGCGCATCGTTCGGCCGGCGCCGCCAAGGAGATCAAGACCCTGATCGACGACTCGGTGCAGCGCGTCGCCCACGGCGCCACGCTGGTGCACCAGGCCGGCGCCACCATGGACCAGGTGGTGGCCAGCGTGCAGCACGTCACCGACCTCATGGGCCAGATCTCTGCCGCCTCGCACGAACAGGCCAACGGCATCGCCCAGGTCAACCAGACCATCGCGCGCATGGACGAGACCACCCAGCAGAACGTGGCGCTGGTGGAAGAAGCCAGCACCGCCGCGCGCTCGCTGGAGGAGCAGTCGGCGCAGCTCACCCAGGCGGTGGAAGTATTCAAGGTCGGCGCCTACGTCTGATCGACGGCCGCGGCGGCGGCCGTGCCGCTTCGGTTCGTCCCGCCGGCCGGCGGCGGTGATCGGCCGGCAGCCCAGCGCGTGAACGCCAGGTGTCGGCCGATGCCGGCCGTTGCATCGGCTGCCATGGCCGGCGCCGGCGCAAGCGGTACGATGTCGGCCTCCCACGTTCGCCCCCTCCCCGGAACCGCATGAAGGCTGGCCTCCCCGACGCCGCCGCGACGGCATGAGCCGCGCGTCGCACCGCGCGCCCGTCGCCGCCGAGACCCGCAGCGAACGCTGGCAGCGCTGGATCGCCTGGCTGCTGAGCGCGCTGCTGCACGTGCTGATGGCGCTCGCCCTGCTGTATGCGGCCAAGCCCACCATGTCCACGCCGCAGGGCGCGGCCGGCGGCAGCCGGATCCGCGTGGACTTCCTCGGCGAGAGCGAC
>NZ_AQOJ01000668.1:0-337 GCF_000364685.1 Xanthomonas sp. SHU 166 | reverse complement strand
AGGCGCGCACGCTCGGCCGACGGCTCCAGCGCCTCCACCCGTGCCGGGCAATGCACCTGCACGCCGGCCGCCGGCAGCGCCGCCCACAGCTGTTCGACCAATAGATTGTGTTCGACGATCCAGCCGAGTTGGTCGCGGCCCAGGGTGTCGGCGTCGAAGGCCAGCTCGCCACCGCCGCCGGCATCCCACACGCGCATGCGCCGGTACGCGCTGGCGCGGCTGGCGACGACCTGCGGCCACACGCCCAGGCCCTGCAGCAGCGCCGCGTTGTCCGGGGCGAAGGCGTACACGCGCAGGTCCGGCGTGTCGGCCGACCAGCGCGGCGGCTCGCGGCCTT
>NZ_AQOJ01000667.1:0-18534 GCF_000364685.1 Xanthomonas sp. SHU 166 | reverse complement strand
CGGCGCCGGATGCCACCGCGCCGGCGGCCCCCAAGGCCACAGCACCCGCCCCTGTGGCCTCGGCGCGCATGGAAGCGGAAGCACCTGCCGCGCCACTGCCGGGGGCGCAGGCGCGCAAGCCGGTGCCCGCGAGCCGCATGCCCATGCCTTCTCCCGCGCCAGCGGCCATGGAGGCGCCCGCCGCTCCACCGGCCCCGGCTCCACCACCGCAGGCCTTTGCGGCCGACAGCAATGCGTCCGCCGCCGAGCAGCAAGCTGCGCCTGCAGGAATGCCGCTGCGCGCACCAGCGCGCGCGGAAACGGCGCAGGACGCCTTGGCGCGCAGCGCGCCCGCCGACACCGCCAACCCGTCCAGGCTGGCGACCTCCGCGCGCGCGAAGACCGCTGCGACCGAGACAGCGGATACCCTCTCGCTGCGCCCCTCAACACCCGCTGCGGCCCCCGCCGCGGCATTGCCAGAGTCCGACACCAACGCTCTGGCGGCCGCGTTGGAGGCCGATGCGAAGCTATCGCCGCGCCGCTGGCTACAGCGGATCCGTGCGCGCCGCGACCAAGGCGAACTCGAGACCGCACGCGCCAGCCTGCTGCGCTTCCAGCGTGCGCATCCGCAGCGGTCGATCCCGCAAGATCTGCGCCCGCTGCTGCCGGACTGAGCTGCGCCGCGACCGCCACGGCGAGCCGAGGCCGCACCTCGTCTACAATGCCGCCGATGCCCGATACGCTCCCGCACCCCGTCAGCCACAGCGTGGAGATCAAGCACAGCCGCTTCGTTGCCCATGCCGCGCCGATCGCCGACGCCGGCGCAGCGCTGGCATTCGTGCAGCAGGTGATGGTGGCCGACGCCACCCACAATTGCTGGGCCTACCGCCACGGCGACGAATACCGTTCCAGCGACGACGGCGAGCCCGCCGGCACCGCCGGCCGGCCGATCCTGGCGGCGATCGACGGCCAGGGCTTCGACCGCGTGGTGGTAGTGGTCACGCGCTGGTACGGCGGCATCAAGCTCGGCGCCGGGGGCCTGGTCCGCGCCTATGGCGGCAGCGCGGCCGAATGCCTGCGCCTGGCGCCGCGGCAACCGTTGCTAGCCTTGAGCCTGCTGACCCTGCACTGCGGCTTCGACGACCTGGGCGCGGTGCATGCCGCGCTGAGCGCCTGCGCCGCGGAAAAACTCGATGAACGCTTCGACGCCGGCGGCGCCGAACTGCGCCTGCGCCTGCCCCGCGATCGCGTCGACGCCTTGAAAACCCGCCTGCGCGACGCCACTCGCAATCGGGTCCGCTGTTCGGAACCCGCCCCCGCATGAACACCCCGTCGGCCGACCAGGCCAAGTCGCTGCGCAGACTCGGCAGCCTGCGCACCCTGTGGCCGTTCGTGCGTCGCCGGCGCGGCCTGCTGATCGCCTGGCTGGTGGCGCTGGCGATCTCCTCCAGCGCCACGCTGAGCCTGCCGGTCGCGGTACGGCAGATGATCGACCACGGCTTCAGCGACAGCAGCCGCATCAATCAGTCGTTCGCCCTGCTGTTCGCAGTCGCGCTGGTGCTGGCGGTGGCGACCGCCACGCGCTTCTACTTCGTGTCGCTGCTCGGCGAGAAAGTCGTCGCCGACCTGCGCGAGCGCCTGTACACGCACCTGATCGGCCTGCACGCCGGCTTCCACGACCGCAACCGCAGCGGCGAACTGGTCTCGCGCCTGTCGGCCGACAGCGAACTGCTGCGCGGGGTCATCGGCAGCACCATGTCGGTGGCGCTGCGCAGCACGGTCACCGCGGTCGGCAGCGTGGTGATGCTGTGCGTGACCAGCCCGCACCTGGCCGCCTACACCCTGCTCGGCATCCCGCTGGCGGTGCTGCCGATCGTGCTCGGCGCGCGGCGCCTGCAGAAGATCTCGCGCGCCAGCCAGGATCGCGTCGCCGACGCCAACACCCTGGCCGCCGAGACCCTGGGCGCGGTGCGCACGGTGCAGGCCTACGCGCGTGAAGGCTACGAACGCGGCCGCTTCGGCGAGGCGCTGGCGCAGACCGTGGCGGTGGCGCGGCGCCGGGTCGGCGCACAGGCATTGATCACCGCCGCGGCCATCGTGCTGATCTTCGGCGCCATCGTGCTGGTGCTGTGGTCGGGCGCACACGAGGTCGCCGCCGGCGAATTGAGCGCCGGTGCGCTCGGCCAGTTCGTGCTGTATGCGATGTTCGGTGGCGGCTCGGTGGCTTCGCTGGCCGAGGTCTGGAACGACCTGCAGCGCGCGGCCGGCGGCATGGGCCGCATCGCCGAACTGTTCCAGGAACGCCCCGACATCGTCGCGCCGGCGCAGCCACGCGCGCTGCCGCAGCCGCTGCGCGGCGAAGTGCGTTTCGACAACGTCAGCTTCCGCTACCCGCAGCGCCCCGATCACCCGGCGCTGGACGGCTTCGATCTGCACGTGCGGCCCGGCGAGAGCGTGGCCCTGGTCGGCCCCTCCGGCGCCGGCAAGAGCACGGTGCTGGCGCTGCTGATGCGCTTCCACGACCCGCAATCGGGCAGCGTGCAGGTGGACGGCCTGGACCTGCGCACGCTGGACCCATCGAAGCTGCGCGAGGCCATCGGCCTGGTGCCGCAGCACCCCACCCTGTTCGCCGCCAGCGCCGCCGACAACATCCGCTACGGCCGGCTCGAGGCCAGCGAGGCCGAGGTCGAGGCCGCCGCGCGCGCGGCCGAAGCCGACGCGTTCCTGCGGCAACTGCCGGAGGGCTATGCCAGCGAACTGGGCGAACGTGGCGCGCGCCTGTCCGGCGGCCAGCAGCAGCGCATCGCCATCGCCCGCGCCCTGCTCAAGGACGCGCCGATCCTGTTGCTGGACGAGGCCACCAGCGCCCTGGACGCGCAGAGCGAACACGCCGTGCAGCAAGCGCTGGAGCGGCTGATGGCCGGGCGCACCACCCTGGTGATCGCGCACCGCCTGGCCACCGTGCTCAAGGCCGACCGCATCGTGGTGATGGACCATGGCCGCATCGTCGCCCAGGGCACCCACGCCGAGTTGCTGGCGCAGGACGGGCTGTACGCCGAACTCGCTCGCCTGCAGTTCATCGACTGAGCACGCCGCGCTAACGACGGCGGGACTACGGTCGGACCGCGTCTGCGCTGCGGCCGCGCGCCCGCGGCCGCCGCTCCGGCGTCCCGCATTCGATGCAGCGTTCGACAGGAGGCTTCCGATGTCCTTTCGCCAATTGCCCGCCCTCGGTCCAGACGGCGAGGCCTATCTGATCACCGAGTTCCAGGACGATGCGCCGCGCCAGCAGCAGGCGCAGCACGACCCGCACGCCGACAGCGGACTGCGCTACGAACTGGCCGACGGCCGCAAGCTGATCCGCCGCGGCCAGCAGTTCGTCACCACCGGCGGCGAGTTGACCCTGACCGCGGTCTAGAGTCGCCACCACGCTGTGCCGCCATGCCCCGTCATCGCCACTGGCGTTCGGGGTGCTGGCGGCAAGCTGGTGAATTTTTTGCCACACGGCTTGACAGGCTTGCGCCGCAAGGCGCGCCGAGGGTTATGCACATGTTTGCGCAGTGACGATCCACATGCGCTGTGGATGAATCCAGCGGTGGGCGTCGTGCGTCCATGTGTTCTGGAGCGCAGCTGAAGCCGCGAGGAGCGAAGCGGTGCGCGTTCCGATGGCGCACCGCGTCGGGATTGAAGTCCCTCCCACAGTGCCCCAGCCAACTCGCCGCAAGTTCCTGCAGGAGCGGCTTCAGCCACGACGGCGTGCTGTGCAATTCACCCCGCCAGCACCCGCCCGATCCCACTGGCATCGATCTCTGCCGCCGCGCCACGCACCGCCCCCGCATCGCTGGCCGGATCGAAGCCGAGCCGAAAATGCAGCTCGCCCGCCTGCGTGCGCGAGGAGTGGATCGAAGCGAGATTCACCCCATGGCGCTCGAACACGTGCAGCAGCGCGCGCAAGGAGCCGGCGCGGTCTTCCGGCAAGTACACGCTGAGCGTGGCCTGCTCGGTCAGATCGGCGAGCAAGTACCCCACCCGTTCGTAGCTGTAGTTGCCCTGCGCGATCACCGCCTCGCCCAGCGCCTGCCGGTTGGCGTCGAGAAACTCGGCACGAAACTGCGCGCGCGCCGCATCATCGCCACGGCCGACCTGATCGCGCAGCCGCGACAGCTGCGCGATCAGCCCGTCCAGCACATCGCCGACATGCGGATTGCCGAACTGGATGTCTTCGTAGATGGCCGGATTCAAGGCCAGGATGCGCGCGATGATCGCGGTATCCAGTTCGAACGAGGCCGAGCGGTACGGCAGCAGCGCCTGCAACGGCCCCAGCGCCGGCGCATGCTCGCGCAGCACGCCGGCCTGGGCCAGATGCGTGGCGTGGACCATCGCCTGCACCAGCGCCATCACCCGGTCGTGGTGCTCGGGCGTGGTGCGCACGCACTCGCCTTCCAGCGCCGCGTACAGCTGCTGCAGCCAGGGCTGCCACTGCGCCACCCGCGCCTCGCAGACCACCAGCACGCGGCCCTTGAGCGTGGGCGACTTCGGCGGCGCGGTCATCGGATGCAGGCCGGCCACTTCCGCCTGCGAGGCCAGCATCGCCGCCACCGGCGCAGCCTTGACCGAGGTGACGTCCAGCCAGAGCTGGTCGCGCTCGCGGCCACCGGCGCGCTGCACGTACTCGCCGATCAACGCCGGCGTGTGCCGGATCGGCGCGGAGAAGATCAGCACCTGCGCCTGTTGCAGCAGCGCCTCCGGCGCCAGCGACTGCGGGTCGGCCGGATCGTGGCCGATCACCTGCAATTGCATGCGCTCGCGGAAGAAGCGGCTCAGCCAGCGACCATAGGCGCCGGCACTGCCGACGATGCCGACGACCGGGCGCAGGCTCACGCCAGGCGCTCGGCGACGAAGCGCAGCGGCGTGGCCAGCGCAGCCGGCGCCGCCGCCAGCACGTCCAGTTCTTCCACATCCGCGGCCAGGGTCGCCTCCAGCGCCGCATGCACGCCGGCGATGGCGCGGCCGATCGCCGCCTCGAAGCTGTCGCCGCGCAACAGGAACGCCACCAGCAGCGCCATCAACACATCGCCGGTGCCGGCGACATCCACCGGCAGCAATGGCGAGCACCAGCGGTAGACCGCCTCGCGGCTCACCGCCAGCGTGACCAATTGCCCGGCATCGCCGCCGACGCTGTGAGCAATCACCCACTGCGGACCGCGCGCCAGCAACACGCGTGCCGCGGCGATCGCCTCGTCTTGGGCCAGTGCCGGCATGCCGGTCAGGCGGCCGAGTTCGAACGCATTCGGTGTCACCAGCCATGCGTGCGGCAACAGGCGCTCGGCGAAGATCGCTTCCAGGCCCGGTTCCACGTAGGGGCCGGTGTGCGTATCGCCGATCACCGGATCCAGGCAGTAGCGCAGCGTCGGGCACTGCGGCAGGGTGGCGTCGAGCCAGTCGGCGAAGGCGGCGCCATTGCCGACGCTGCCGAAGTAGCCGGACACCAGCATGCGCGCGCGTTGCGGCAGGCCGCGTTCGCTGGCGCCGAGCAGCAGATCGGCGAACCAGTCCGACGGCAGCACCTTGCCGCGCAAGGTCGCATAGAACGGCGCATTGCTCAGCAGCGTGGTCGGGATCTCGGCGACGCGCAGGCCGAGCGCGCGCAACGGCGGCACCGCCGCGCTATTGCCGGCGTGGCCATAGACGAGTTGCGACTGCACGGAAATGACGTCGACCGGCACCGGCCCGTCGGGGCGCTGGCGGCGGCCATGAATGAGATGACTTGCAGCGGAGCTGTCGGCGGAAGCGTTCATCGCCGTAGTGTAGCGTCGGCGCAAGGCCCCCAAGAGGCGCGTGCATGCGTCGTGTTGCGGGGGCTTTCAGCAACAACGGCCTCAGCTGCGACGCTCCGACGAGAAAGCGTCGCGGCTGAAGCCGCTCCTGCAACGGGGGCATGGTGCGGGGAGACGCCCACGCACAGCCAGCATCGAAACTCCCAATTCTCCGCTGTGCTCAGCGCGCGAAACATTCCAATGTGGGAGGGGCTTCAGCCCCGACGCGTTGGCGGTAAAGCGTCGGGGCTGAAGCCCCTCCCACAAACAGCGTTGCGGTAGCCAGACACGCTCGGGAAATCCCGAATCCCAAATCCCGGCTTTTCAACAGCCGCAAGCTGTCATCCCGAATCCCGAATCCCGAATCCCCAGCTTTTCAAGCAGCCGAATGGCTGATCATCCCGGCTTCACGACGTCATCCGGTCCCAGAACCCCTTCACTCCATCGATGAAGGTCGCCGACTTCGGCGAATGCTTGCGCGCGTCCTCGCCGGTGAAGGTGGATTCGAACTGTTCCAGCAGTTTGCGCTGGTCGGCAGTGAGATTGATCGGCGTCTCCACCACCACGCGGCAGTACAGGTCGCCTTCGCTGCGGCTGCGCACCGAGCGCACGCCCTTGCCGCGCAGGCGGAACAGCTTGCCGGTCTGGGTCTCGGCCGGAATGCGGATCTCCGCCTCGCCGCCGAGGGTGGCCACGCGCACGGTGTCGCCCAGGGCCGCCTGCGAGATGCGGATCGGCACCTCGCAGTGCAGGTCGTCGCCGTCGCGCTGGAAGATCGGGTGCTCGCGCACGCGCACTTCCACGTACAGATCGCCCGGCGGAGTGCCGGCCGGACCGGCCTCGCCCTCGCCCGACAGGCGGATGCGATCGCCGTTGTCGACGCCGGCGGGAATCTTCACCGACAGCACCTTGGTCTCTTCCACGCGCCCGGCGCCATGGCACACGCCGCACGGGTTCTGCACGATCTGGCCGCGGCCGGCGCACTGCGGGCAGGTCTGCTGCATGGCGAAGATGCCACGCTGGATGCGCACCTGGCCGCGTCCGTGGCAGGTGCCGCAGGTCTCGACCTTGCCGTCCTCCGAGCCGCTGCCGTGGCAGTGCTCGCATTCGCTCAGGGTCGGAATCTCGATGCGGCGCTCGATGCCGGCCACCGCTTCTTCCAGGTCCAGTTCCAGCACGTAGCCGATGTCGGCGCCACGCCGTGGCGCACGCCCGCCACCGCCGGCGCCACCGAAGATGTTGCCGAAAATGTCGCCGAAGATATCGCCCATGTCCGGGCCGCCAGGGCCGCCGCCCATCCCGCCCATGCCGTGCTCGAATGCGGCGTGGCCATGCGCGTCGTACATGCGCCGGCGATTGCCGTCGGACAGCACCTCATAGGCTTCCTTGCATTCCTTGAACGCGGCCTCGGCGGCTTGGTCGCCGGGATTGCGGTCCGGGTGGTACTTCATCGCGCAACGGCGATAGGCCTTCTTCAGCTCGTCGTCGCTGGCGGTGCGGGCCACACCCAGCACTTCGTAATAGTCGCGTTTGCTCATGGGGCGGGGATTCGAGATTCGGGAGTCGGGATTCGTTCAATGCAAAAGCGGAGAGCCTCGGCTCTTCCGCTTTTACAGACTTGATGGACAGGGATGGGAGTGGGAACCAACAGGCCAAGGCCTTCGCGAATCCCAAATCCCAAATCCCCAATCCCGGCTTACTTCTTGTCGTCCTTGACCTCGGTGAACTCGGCGTCGACCACGTCGTCGGCGTGGGCCGAGGACGCATGCGCGCCGCCGGCGTTGCCGCCCGACTGCTGCTCGCCCGCCGCCGCGGCCGCATACAGCGACTGACCGGCCTCTTCCAGCGCCTTGGTCTTGGCCTCGATCTGACCCTTGTCGTCGCCCTTCATCGCGGTTTCCAGGTCCGCCAGCGCCGACTCGACCTTGCCGATCACGTCGCCGCCGACCTTGCTGCCGTGCTCGGTGATCGCGCTGCGGGTGGCGTGGATCAGGCCGTCGGCCTGGTTGCGCGCCTGCACCAGCTCGTGGAACTTCTTGTCTTCCTCGCGGTTGGCTTCCGCGTCGGCGACCATCCGCTGGATCTCGTCGTCCGACAGACCGGAGCCGGCCTTGATCTCGACCTTCTGTTCCTTGTTGGTCTTCTTGTCCTTGGCCGACACGTGCAGGATGCCGTTGGCGTCGATATCGAAGGACACTTCCACCTGCGGCAGGCCGCGCGGCGCCGGCTCGATGCCGGAAAGGTCGAACTTGGCCAGCGACTTGTTGTAGCGGGCCTGCTCGCGCTCGCCCTGCAGCACGTGCACGGTCACCGCCGACTGGTTGTCCTCGGCGGTGGAGAACACCTGCGAGGCCTTGGTCGGGATGGTGGTGTTCTTCTCGATGATCTTGGTGAACACGCCGCCCAGGGTCTCGATGCCCAGACTCAGCGGGGTAACGTCGAGCAGCAGCACGTCCTTGACGTCGCCCGCCAGCACGCCGCCCTGGATCGCGGCGCCCAGCGCCACGGCCTCGTCGGGGTTGACGTCCTTGCGCGGCTCCTTGCCGAAGAACTCGGCCACCGCCTGCTGCACCTTCGGCATGCGGGTCTGGCCACCGACCAGGATCACCTCGGTGATGTCGCTGGCGCGCAGGCCGGCGTCGTTCAGCGCGGTGCGGCACGGATCGATGGTGCGCTTGACCAGGTCCTCCACCAGTGCCTCGAGCTTGGCCCGGGTCAGCTTGATGTTGAGGTGCTTCGGGCCCGACGCGTCGGCGGTGACGTACGGCAGGTTGACTTCGGTCTGCTGCGAGGACGACAGCTCGATCTTGGCGCGCTCGGCGGCGTCCTTCAGGCGCTGCAGCGCCAGCGGATCCTTGCGCAGGTCGATGCCCTGGTCCTTGTTGAACTCTTCCACCAGGTAGTCGATGACGCGCTTGTCGAAGTCTTCGCCGCCCAGGAAGGTGTCACCGTTGGTGGCCAGCACTTCGAACTGCTTCTCGCCGTCGACGTTGGCGATCTCGATGATCGACACGTCGAAGGTGCCGCCGCCCAGGTCGTACACCGCGATCTTGCGGTCGCCGCCCTGGCCCTTGTCCAGGCCGTAGGCCAGCGCGGCCGCGGTCGGCTCGTTGATGATGCGCTTGACGTCCAGGCCGGCGATGCGGCCGGCGTCCTTGGTCGCCTGGCGCTGGCTGTCGTTGAAGTACGCCGGCACGGTGATGACCGCCTCGGTGACGGTCTCGCCCAGGAACGCCTCGGCGGTCTTCTTCATCTTCTCCAGCACCTGCGCGGAGATTTCCTGCGAGGCCAGCTTGCGCCCGTCGGCGGTGGCCACCCAGGCGTCGCCGTTGTCGTGCTGGACGATGCTGTACGGCACCAGGCCGATGTCCTTCTGGACTTCGGCGTCGGTGAACTTGCGGCCGATCAGGCGCTTGACCGCGTAGAAGGTGTTCTTGGGGTTGGTGACGGCCTGGCGCTTGGCCGAGGCGCCCACCAGCACTTCGCCGTCCTTGGTGTAGGCGACGATCGAAGGCGTGGTGCGGTCACCCTCGGAATTCTCGATGACGCGGGCCTTGCCGCCGTCCATGATCGCCACGCACGAATTGGTCGTGCCCAGGTCGATGCCGATGATCTTGCCCATTGCAATGACTCCTGAAAGGTCGTGTAGCCGGCCAGTGCCGGGATCTGGTTCGGATATAGGGATGGCTGCAGGTCATTCAAGCCATCGCCGCAAATTAGCGTTCCACCGCCGCCGCGCCGGGTTCAGGCGCGGGCGGCCGGCGCGCTCAGTCGTGCTTGGCCACCACCACCAGGGCGGGCCGCAGCAGGCGGTCGTTGAGCAGGTAGCCCTTCTGGAACACCTGGATCACGTGACCCGGGGCCACGCCCTCGGCCTCGGCCTGGCTGATCGCCTGGTGATGCTCGGGGTTGAACGGCTCGCCGGTCGGGTCGAGCAGGGTCAGGCCGTTGTCGGCGGCGACCTTGAGCAACTGCTTGTAGGTCAGCTCCAGGCCGTCGCGCAGCGGGCTCGGCTCGCTGCCGGCGGCGGTCAGCCCCGCGTCCAGACTGTCGAACACCGGCAGCAGGTCGCCGAGCAGGCGCTCGTTGGCGAACTTGCGCGCCTGCTCCACGTCGCGGGCGATGCGCTTGCGCTGGTTCTCCAGGTCGGCCCGCTCGCGCAGGGCGTCGGCCTTGACCAGGGCCAGTTCGCTGCGCAGCGTCTCGATCTCCGCCTGCAGCGGATCGGTCGAGGGCTGCTGCGCCTCGGTCAGGTGTTCGGAATCGAATTCGGGGTGCTCTTGCGTCATGTCCGGGTCCCTGGCGGGGTACGTCCCGCCTTACCGGACCACCTATGTGGGCGGTGCGGGCGGATTCAAGTGAGGCCGGGATGATCAGCCATTCGGCTGCTGAAAAGCGGGGATTCGGGATTGGGGATTCGCCCGGGCGCGGCGGCGCTTTGCTAGTGCTGGCTCAGCGGTCGCTGGGCGGGGATGGGTCCAGGCGGGCGCCGAGGACGTCGGCGGCGGTCTGGACCAGGGGGATGACCCGGTCGTAGTCCATGCGCTTGGGGCCGATCACGCCCAGCACGCCCAGCACCTGGCCGCCGGCCATGTACGGGGCGGTCACCAGCGACACGCTCTCCAGCGGCACCATGCCGGTCTCTTCGCCGATGAAGATGCGCACGCCGGGCGCGCGGATGGTGCGTTCGAGCAGTTGCAGGAGTTCGCGCTTGCTGGCGAAGACCTCGAACAGCTCACGCAGCCGCTCCAGGTCCGACAGGTCCTGCACGCCCATCAGCTTGGTCTGCCCGGCCAGCACCATGTCGTCGCCGGCCGGGGCCAGCGCCTGCTCGGCCAGCTCGACGCTGTGCGCCAGCAACTGCTCCATCTCGTCGCGCGCATGGCGCAGGTCGCGCAGCAGGCTGGCGCGGATGTCGGCCAGGGCGCGCCCGGCAAAATGCCGGTTCAGATAGTTGGCCACCCGCTCCAGCTCGGCCGGCTCGTAGGCCTTGCGCGGCTCGATGACCCGATTCTGCACCTCGTTGTCGGCGAACACCAGGATCGCCAGCACCCGCCGCGCGTCCAGCGGCACGAAATCGATGTGCCGGAATGCGAACTGCTCGCGCTTGGGCGCGCTGACCACGCCGACGAAGTGGGTCATGGCCGACAGCAGCTCCGAAGCGCTGCCCAGCAAGGCCTGGGTGCCGGCGGCATTGGCCATCTCCGCGCGCAGCCGTGCCACCTCGCCTTCGGCCGGCGGGCGCATCTGCACCAGGCTGTCGACGAACACCCGGTAGCCGGTGGCGGTAGGCACGCGCCCGGCCGAGGTGTGCGGCGAGCTGAGCAGCCCGGCATCCTCCAGGTCGGCGAGGATGTTGCGGATCGTCGCTGGGCTTACGTCCAGCCCGGCATGCCTTGCCAGGGTCTGCGAGCCGACCGGCTCGCCGTCGCGGATGTAGCGCGAGATCAGCGTGCGCAGCAGCTGCCGGGCACGCGGATCGAGGCTGGAATGGACCGGGGAAGCGCGCATGGAATCAACCCGTGAGACTGGTCCTTAGATAATGTCTGCACGCCGGCTTGGCAAGTCATTGGCCCACCTACCCGCGCATGCTAGCGTTGCGCGGCTCCGGATGCAGACCCCATGCTCAGACATCTCTCGATCAAGGATTTCGCCGTCGTACGCGGCACCGAACTGGAATTCGGCCCCGGCATGACCGTGGTGTCCGGCGAAACCGGCGCCGGCAAGTCGCTGATGGTGGACGCGCTCGGCTTCCTGTCCGGGCTGCGTGCCGACAGCGGCGTGGTCCGCCACGGCGCCGACCGCGCCGAACTGTCGGCCGAGTTCGTCGCCCCCGCCCAGGCCCGCGCCTGGCTGCGCGAGAACGAACTCGACGACGACGAACACTGTCAGCTGCGGCGGGTGATCCGCGCCGACGGCGGCTCGCGCGCCTGGATCAACGGGCGCCCGGTGACCCTGTCGCAACTGGCGGAGCTGGCCGGCCACCTGGTCGAGATCCACGGCCAGCACGAACACCAGGCCCTGCTCTCGCGCGGCAGCCAGCTCGGCCTGCTCGATGCCTACGCCCGCAACGACGCCGAGCGGGCCGCGGTGCGCGCCGCCGCCGCCTGCTGGCAGGGCCTGCTCAGCGAGCGCGAGACCCTGCTGGCGCAGGGCGACGTCAGCGACCGCATCGGTTTCCTGCAGCACCAGCTGGCCGAGCTGCAGCGCGAGGACCTGGACCCGGCGGCGATCGCCGCCCTGGACGCCAACCATCGCCGCCAGGCCCACGCCGCCGCACTGATCGGTGCCTGTGAGGGCGCGGCGCAGCGGCTCAACGGCGACGAGGCGCCGGCGGTGCTGGACCTGTTGCAGCAGACCCGCCACGAACTCGGCAAGGTCGGCGAGTACGACCCGCGCCTGGCCGAGGTGCAGGCACTGATCGACAGCGCCGGCATCCAGCTGGAAGAAGCGCTGGCGCTGATCGACCGGGTCCGCGACGACCTGGATGCCGACCCGGCGCAGTTCGACGAGATGGAACGCAAGCTCGGCCGCCTGCACGACCTGGCGCGCAAGCACCGGATCGGCGTGGACGCACTGGCCAACCACCGCGACGCCCTGCTGGCCGAAGTGGAGAGCCTGCGCGGCGCCGGCGAGCGGCTGAACGTGCTCGACGCCGAGATCGCCCAGGCCACCCAAGCCTGGCGCGACGCCGCGGCCGCCCTGACGGCCACCCGCGACCGCGGCGCGCAGGCGCTCTCGCACGACACCACTGCGCTGATCGGCGAACTGGGCATGGGCGGCGGGCGCTTCCTGATCCAGCTCGAGCCGCACGACACCGAACGGCCGGACCCGGCCGGCGCCGAGCGGGTCGAGTTCCTGGTCGCGGCCAACGCCGGGCAGC
Source organism: Xanthomonas sp. SHU 166 (assembly GCF_000364685.1). Classification (NCBI taxonomy): domain Bacteria; kingdom Pseudomonadati; phylum Pseudomonadota; class Gammaproteobacteria; order Lysobacterales; family Lysobacteraceae; genus Xanthomonas; species Xanthomonas sp. SHU 166. The sequence continues at coordinate 5,856 of NZ_AQOJ01000667.1, read as the reverse complement.
CGCCGCGCGCCCTGCGCAAGGTCGCCTCCGGCGGCGAACTGTCGCGCATCTCGCTGGCGATCGAGGTCGCCGCGCTGGGCCTGGACGCGGTGCCGACCATGGTCTTCGACGAAGTGGACTCGGGCATCGGCGGCGCCGTCGCCGACATCGTCGGCAAGAAGTTGCGCGCGCTCGGCGAGCAGCGCCAGGTGCTGTGCGTGACCCACCTGCCGCAGGTCGCCGCGCAGGGCCACGCCCACTACCGGGTCAGCAAGGCGCCGGTCGAGGGCATGACCCAGAGCTCGGTGGAATTGCTGGCGCCGCGCCAGCGCGAGGAAGAACTGGCACGGATGCTGGGCGGTGTCGAGGTCAGCAAGGAAGCCCGCGCCGCGGCCAAGCGGCTGCTGCTCAGCGCGAGCTGAGCGGCTGGCGATCGGGCAGCGCCTGGCAGTGCAGCCCTGCCCAGGCGCCACAGGTCACTGAAAGCATCAAAAGCCCCTCTCCCGCCGGGAAAGGGGCTGGGGTGCGGGTTCGGCGCAGAGCCACCCGCTGACGTGATCCACGCGGCGCCCCCCGCACCCTCATCCGCCCTGCGGGGCACCTTCTCCCGACGGGAGAAGGGAGAATCCTTAGCCCCTCTCCCACCGGGAGAGGCGTTGGGGTGAGGGTCCGGCGCGGAGCGACCCGCCGACGTGATCCACGCGGCGCCCCCCGCACCCTCATCCGCCCCTGCGGGGCACCTTCTCCCAAGGGGAGAAGGAAAAGTCCAAAGCCCCTCTCCCACCGGGAGAGGGGTTGGGGTGAGGGTTCGGCGCGGAGCGACCCGCCGACGTGATCCACGCGGCGCCCCCCGCACCCTCATCCGCCCCTGCGGGGCACCTTCTCCCAAGGGGAGAAGGAAAAGTCCAAAGCCCCTCTCCCACCGGGAGAGGGGTTGGGGTGAGGGTCCGGCGCGGAGCGACCCGCTGACGTGATCCACGCGGCGCCCCCCGCACCCTCATCCGCCCCTGCGGGGCACCTTCTCCCAAGGGGAGAAGGAAAAGTCCAAAGCCCCTCTCCCACCGGGAGAGGGGTTGGGGTGAGGGTACGTGGCGAAGCCCTAGCGCGCTTGCGCCGAGGGGGACACAGGCCGGTAAGGCCGAGCCGGCCGCAGAACTCACCCCTTCTTGCCGCTCGGCCGCTTGCTGCGCACGTACAGCACCAGCGAGTGCTCTTCCAGCTCGTAGCCGTGATCGGCGGCGATCTTGCGCTGCAATTCCTCGATCTCCGCGCTTTCGAACTCGATGATCTTGCCGGTATCCACGTCCACCATGTGGTCGTGGTGGCCGCCGCGGTCCAGCTCATACACCGCCTGGCCGCCCTCGAAGTTGTGCTTGAGCACCAGCCCGGCCGCCTCGAACTGCGTCAGCACCCGGTACACGGTGGCCAGACCGATCTCGTCGCCGTGGTCCAGCAGCTGCCGGTAGATTTCCTCGGCGGTCATGTGGTGCCGCGCCGACTTCTGCTCCAGCAGCTCGAGGATGCGCATCCGGGGGTGCGTGACCTTCAGGCCGACTTTGCGCAGATCGTGGGATTCCATGGCGTCTCCGTTCATAGCTGGTTTATCGCCAGCTGCCTGGGAATGGGTCGCGGCGGTCGCCGGGAGTGTATCATCGACGTGATTTCATTCAGCCCTGTCCCCGATGCGCAATCTCCTGCTGGTCGCCGCTGTTGCCCTGTCCACCGCTGGCTGCGGCATCATTTACAAGCAGCCCATCTACCAGGGCAATCTGATCAAGCCGTCGGCCGTCGAACAGCTGAAGGTCGGACAGAGCAAGCAGCAGGTCAGCGCGCTGCTGGGCAGCCCCTCGATCCCGGATCCGTTCCATGCGCAGCGCTGGGACTACACCTCCACCGAGCGTGTCGATCGCGTGGGCCGTACCGAGATCAAGAACTTCGTCGTGTTCTTCGACAACGACATGGTCACCCGCTGGGAAGGCGATTATTTCCCGGACCAGGACGAAGAGCTGGCCAAGAACAGCGTGCGTCAGTTCGGCCGCAACCTGGCCAAGGACAAGAAGAAGCAGCGCCGCGGCGAATGAGCCTGCGGCCGCGTCGCGCCCCGCCGCTCAGCGCGGCTTGGCGCGGCGTCGCCTGGCGTCCTTCGGGTCGATCAGCAACGGCCTGAGCAGTTCCACCCGGTCGCCGTCCTGCAACGGCCGCGTCGGCGCGGCGACTTCGCCGTAGACCGCGCACGGCATCCCAGGCGTCGCCCCGGGCAACGCAGCGGCGGCCAGCGCATCGGCCACGGTCGCGCCTTCCGGCAGCTCCAGCCGCTGCGACACGAAGCGCTCCGGCCAGGCCAGCACCACCTCGACCTGCATGGCGGCTAGGCCTGTTCCCGGTCGGCCACGCGCACGAAGTCGTTGACCATGCGGTCGGCCAGGCTCTGGAAGCCCAGCGCCAGCGCCGGCCCCAGCAGGCGCGAGGCGGGTTCGAAGTCGAGCATCAGGCTGACCTTGCTGGCGTGCTCGTTGAAGCCGTGGAAGGTCCACTGCCCCTGCAGGCGCTTGAACGGACCGTCGCGCAGCTGCATATCGATGCGATCCGGGCGCTGCAGGCTGTTCTCGGTGGTGAACCAGGTGCGGAACGAGCCCAGCCCCAGGTCCAGCCGCGCCACCAGGACGCGGTCGTTCTGCTCGAGGATATGGGCCGCGTCGCACCAGGCGAACCGGCGCGGATAGGCGGCGACGTCGTTGACCAGATCGAACATGCGCGTTGCGGCGTGTTCGACCAGAGCGCTGCGGCGGATGATAGGCATTCGGGACGGGAAGTGGGACCAAGACGTTCGGGAGGCCCCGAATCGGAGACAATAGCAAGATGAGCAAGAAACCCGTCAAGGATAAAGCAAACGGCGCGACGGCCAACAAGACCATCGCCCTGAACAAGCGCGCGCGCCACGAATATCACCTGGAGGACCGCTACGAGGCGGGCCTGGCCCTGCAGGGCTGGGAGGTGAAATCGATCCGCGCCGGCCGCGCCAACATCGGCGAGAGCTATGCGTTCGTGCGGCAGGGCGAGCTGTTCCTGTTCGGCGCGCAGATCACCCCGTTGATCCAGGCCTCCACCCACGTGGTGGCCGACGACCGCCGCACGCGCAAGCTGCTGCTGCACCGGAACGAGATCGACAAGCTGATCGGCCGCGTCGAACGCGACGGCTACACCCTCGTACCCACCGCGATGTACTGGAGCAAGAACAAGATCAAGCTCGAGATCGCGCTGGCCAAGGGCAAGCAGGACCACGACAAGCGCAACGCGGCCAAGGACCGCGACTGGGCCCGCGACAAGCAGCGGATCATGCGTCGGCACAACAAGAATGCCTGAGAGGCTGGGAGTGGGGATTCGGGATTGGGGATTCGCAATAGCGGATCTCCTGCCCTCCCCAGCTGCCCTGCCCGCCTCGCCTTTCCCGTAGGAGCGGCTTCAGCCGCGACGCGGTGGAGCCGGGATTGGGGATTGGAGAGTCGCAACCGCGGCTCCCATTCCCACAAGCTCTGCCGCAAGTGCGACGCCGTAACGCCGTGGCACGGCAGCCGCAAGAGCGCACCGCGGTGAACGGATGCCCTTGTGGGAGTGGCTTCAGCCGCGACGCGATGAAGTCGGAACGCGACGTGATTCGGTCGCACCGGCCGCAGAAGACGCGCAGCCCGTTTCATGCCCTCATCCGGAAACATCGGCAGTCACCCGTTGCGGCGAAAGCAGATTCCGACATGAAAGGCGATGCGGCCTCCGAGCCTGTTTCGCCCCTCGATCCCCGCCCCCAATCCCGGCCTCACCGCGTCGCGGCTGAAGCCGCTCCCACACGGGAGACCGCGCTGCCCCAGGGAACCGCCGTTTGCGAATCCCAAATCCCGAATCCCCGGCTTTTCAGCAGCCGAATGGCTGATCATCCCCGCCCCACTCACGTCCCCCCAAGCATCCGCATCAGGCTCGGCAGCCCACTGCCCTGCATGTAGCGATCGCGCTGCAGGTCCAAGCACTGCGCCAGCACCAGTTGCTTGACCCGATCCGGCGCACCGATGAACTCGCGGCGCACCGACAGAAACGCGGCGATCAACCCGGACACATGCGCCGCGGCCATGCTGGTGCCGCTCATCTCCACCATCCAGGTACCGGGATCCTCGAGCGCATAGCCGTGGTGCGCCGACAGGATCTTTTCGCCCGGCGCGACCAGATCCGGCTTGTAGCGGCCATCGGCGGTCGGGCCGCGCGAGGAGAAATACGAAATGCCATAGCTGTGCGGGCTGCTCTTGTGCACCGAACCCACCGCCAGCGATTCCTCCAGGTTGGCCGGGTCGCCGATGCTCAGGTCCAGGTTCAGCGGGTAGGCCTCGCCATCGCCCTGCATCAGCCAGGCCAGACCGTCGTTGCCGGCCGCGATCACCACCACCACGCCCTGGCGCCACAGCCGGCGCAACTCGTTGCATAGCGGGGTGAAGCCGCAGCCGTAGCTCTCGGCGTCGAAGTAGCCGCCCAGGCTCAGGTTGACACCGTGCACCACCAGCTCGCCGGCGCGCTCGTTGAGTTCGGCCACCTGCTGCACGCCCTTGATGATCCACGAGTCGCGGCCGTTGCCGTCGTCGTCCAGCACCTTCAGCCCGTACAGCCGCGCCAGCGGCGCCATGCCGGCGAACTGCAGCGGCGCAGTGGCCGGCACGCCCGGCAGCGGCGCTTCGCACTGCCCGGCGATGATGCCGGCCACGTGGGTACCGTGACCATTGCCGTCGAGCGTGTTGAAGCCGGCCTCGCCCGGGCGCAACGCGCGCGGGCGTCCGCGCTGGGTGCAGTCCCATTGGGCGAGCACGGTTGGCGGCTGCCCGGCGGTGTGGAAATGCGGATGCGCCGCGGCGATGCCGCTGTCCAGCACCGCCCAGCCGATCCCGGTGCCGAGTGCGCGATAGGCCACCTGCGCCGCGTCCACCTGGATCGTGCTGCGCGACTGGTAGATCAGCGCGCGCTTGCCCGCATCGCGCCATAGGCGCTTGAGGTTGAGGTCGCGATAGCGCTCGCGCAGGCTCTCGATCTCGAACCGGGTCAGCCGCGCCGACACGTAGCGCTGCAGCGTGTCCTCCAGTTCGATCTGCGCATCCAGCGCCTCGCCGTGCAGGCCGGTGGAGGCCTCGGTGAGCGTGCGCAACGCGGCGATCAGCTCATGCTTGCGCTGCGCCGGATCGCCGGCCTCGGACAACCGCTCCAGTTCGATCAGCACTTCATGCCGATAGTCCGGCGCGCGCGCCTCCAACTGATCGGACAGGTCCTTGATCAGCACCGGATGCGCGATCGGCTGGTCGAAGCCCACCCCCACCGCGCGCCGCACCTCGGCGCGCACGTCAGGGATGGACAGGTAGCCGGCGGCCGAATGCGGGTTGTGCTGCCAATCCGGATTGATCTTCGACCCGGCGATATTGTGGAAGCGCCCGCCGGCATCGGCGATGTCGTCGCTGAGATCGTCGTCCAGCGCCACCGGGTCGCGCCGCTCGGCGACGTTGACCCAGCGCGCCACGCAGGGTGGGAACGGCAGCTTCGGCGTGCCGGTCCACTCCTTGAACATGCTGCGCACCACCGGCAGCCCCAGCGGCGAGCCGAGCGTGAGCAGCAGCGACACCTCGCAGTCCTGCGGCTGCAGCTCGCGCAGCACGTCGTAGGCGATCAGCGACCCCTGGCTGTGCGCGACGATCACGAATGGGCCGCCACCGGCGCGGATGCGCTGCAGCAGGCTCTCGCGCATCTGCGTACGCCGCGCCGGCACGAAGAAGAAGTCGTGCACGTCCTGCAGCAGCGCTGCGGAGATCAGCTTCAGCAGTGCGCGGTTGAGCACGTCGACCACGCCCTGCGCGT
>NZ_AQOJ01000666.1:0-517 GCF_000364685.1 Xanthomonas sp. SHU 166 | reverse complement strand
GCAGCCGCCGGTGCCGGCGCCGCCGCCTCCACCTCGTCCAGCACTTGGTGCAGCCGCGCGCGCTCGGCCTCGCTGGCGGCCAGCGTGTCGGCGAGCTGGCGCAGATCGGCCAGTTGCGGCGCTACGCCGAGTGCACTGAGCACGCGCTGCTCGGCCTGGTTCAACACCGGGCCGCGGTCCTGGTCCTGGCAATCGCCCGGTTCCGGCGACGGATAGCGTTCGCGGTTGACCCAGTAGGCCATGCGGGTGCGCTCGCCCATCGCGCGACCGAACAGCGCGCGATCCCATTGGCAGCGCAACACCTCGGCCGGCGGTTTGTTGCCGATGCCATGGATGTAGACGACCGTGCGTGCCCGCCCCTGCGCCAGCGAACCTTCGCCGGTGGCCTTGGGCCGCAGCGCGTTGCCCGCCGGTGGCGCGGCGGCGGGCGTCGCCGAGGCAGGCCTGCTGGCGCCGGGAGCCGCGGCGTTGGATCTGGACGGCACTGCCGGCCTTGCCGATGCAGGTGCCTTCGTGG
>NZ_AQOJ01000665.1:0-9454 GCF_000364685.1 Xanthomonas sp. SHU 166 | reverse complement strand
CCGATGCCGGCGTCGTCGGCTTCGCCGCCTTGGCAGCCCGCGCACCACCCGCTGGCGTCTTGCGCGCTGTTGCTGTCGGCTTGGCGGCAGATCTCGCCGGCGCCTTGGCCGGCGCCTTGCCGGGGGTGGACGTCGAGGACGTGACGGGTGCCTTGGGCGTACGCCCGCTGCTGCGGCCACGCGGCTGTCTGCTTGCCATTGCGCTGCTCCATGCCTGGGGGAATGCCTGGGGGACGGCGGCGTGACAGGGCCGGCGTCGCAGTGAAGCCAGCTTAAGCGGGGCCTGTCTCAAGACTTGTGACTGCCCTCCCCGATCCCTACACTGTGCAGGTCAGCGTTTGACGTTGTCCCCGGGGGTGCACTGGTTTCGACGGGGGTTGCAAAATCGCTTGGCGCATGCCGAGGGGGCAGCTTTCCTCGTAAATCCAGCCGCAAACTTATAGTTGCCAACGACGACAACTACGCACTGGCCGCTTAAGGCCTAGCCCCGAAATCGCTTGTGTCCGTGCTCGCGACGTAGGGTCATTATCACGGAATCGCCGGTGGTGGCTGCCTGTCAGCCATTGGCTAAATCAAGCAGGCTGGTCCCGGGATGCGCTTCGCACATCGTGCTGTTCCGGGGCGAGATCCAACGATGAGCTAAGCATGTAGTGCCGGGGATGGAGTGCCTTCGGACGGCGGTTCGATTCCGCCCACCTCCACCATCCAAACGTCCACGGACGTGCAAACGAAGCTGGAATCCCGATCGCATCGAGGCTTCCGGCTTTTTTTGTGCCTGATGGTGGCCACAACCACGTGTCGCAACCAACAGGATGTCGCCGCGCCTGCCCACGCTGACCAGCCACATCGCGCAGCCGCGTGCCATGATCGGAAGCCTTGGTCGCAAAGGCCCACCGACCCGCCTTGCCGACAGGCACCGCGACCACTTCACCGGGGATGATCATGAAACGCATGCTGTTCGCGCCCATGCTGTGGATGGTGCTGGCCTGTACCGCGTACGCTGGCGAACCCGAGTTCGTGCAGGTATCGCCAGGCGTGTGGATGGTGACGATCAAGAATCACGCAGGCGTCTTCGCCAGCGCAGCCACCACCAAGCGCAAGGCACTTCTGGCCGCCAACGCCTTTGCCGCCGCCAAGGACATGCAGGCAGTGCCAGTGGCGATGGAATCGATGGATGCCGGCGGACCAGGCCAGTGGCCGTATGTCGAGTATCAGTTCCGCCTGGTTCCGCACGGATCGAACGAAACCGTCGGACTGCAGCCGCGGGCCGACATGCAGATCGAGGTGAACGAGCGCGTTCCCTCGCTCGCCACGACCGGTACGCCTACGCCCGCACCTACCGCGCCGCCCGATCTGTACGCCGAGCTGCTGAAGCTGGACGACCTGCGGAAGAAAGGCCTGCTCACCGAGGCCGAGTTCCAGGCGCAGAAGGCCAAGCTGCTGTCACGCTAGCCTCATCGCAGACGGAACTCACGCATTGTTGCGAAATCAAAAAAGCACCGGCAGGCCATTGGGCCTGCCGGTGCTGGATGAAAAGTGGTCCAGCCGCGGATGCCTGCATCCTTGAAGCAGCCCCAGGCATCGCCCCGGCCGCACAGCTGGTAGGCGCATCATGCGTGGGCGCCCGTTACGCCGGCGTCCTTGAGGCGTTGCGAAATGATGTCGGCGGCGTCGACGGCGTGCGACGAGAACCCCTTACCCATCCAGCGATCGCCACGATCGCGTTACGGCGATGAGGGCGATTGCGCATTGCGGTAACGAACAGACATGCCCGTCACCACCAGCCTGTACACGGTGAGGAGCCCTCCACGCTTCGGACATCCGCCATGCCATTGACCCAGGAACAACTGCGCATCCTGCAGGACATCCATGCCACCACCCCGGTCAGCGAAGCCGAGGCGACCTGGGCGGTGCGCGAGGACTACGCGGCGCAGGGCGAGGACGGCGATCTCGCGCTCAGCCAGAAGGGGTTGAAGGCCATCGACGGCAGCGCAGCGTAACCCGCCTCCTGGCCGGCACGTCTTACGGATCCCATCATGCCGGTGACGGTCGCGCTGCAGGGATAGCCCGTCAGGTCGGCGCTGCGTCCATCTGCACACAGCGCCGCTCCGACGCGACCACAGTACGGTTCGCCGGCTAGCGCTCCCGCGTCGCCCGTCCCCTCATCCGGCGCTGCGCGCCACCACCTCCCGCAGGGAGAGGATCAGGCGCGAGCGTCCTTGCATCAGCTCCGCCCTACATGCCGCCAGACAACGTTTGCCGCGTGACGCAGGTTGATCGGCGCGACGCCGATCCCTCCGCCAATGCGACGTCGTCGTGATGCCGTGCGTGTCGGCAATCCCGCTGCGTCGCGGTCAGCTTCGGGATATCGACCACAAAACAATCTCAGGCATGGAACTTGCCTCTGCCACCGCAACGCCTCTTCGCCAACCTGATGTCGCCATGCTCGTTGCCCGCCCTCGCCAGCCCGCCTGCAATGACCGTGCGCCGCTCCGGAGCCCAGCCCCGTGAGCGCCGGATTGACCCTGCGTCGGCACTTCCGGCTCGGCATCATCAAGACACTCGGTCCGTCCACGGCCGGGGTGCTGCTGCTGTTCGCGGTCTATCAGATGGCGATCGGCGCGCCTTGGACCGCGCTGGCCGGCGCCGCGCTGGCCGGCCTGGCCGCGCTGGCGAGCTGGCTGGCGCTGCACCGTGGCGACGGCCGCATGGATCCGCTGCTGTCGCTGAGCTGGTTGCTGGGCAGCGCCCTGGCCTGCCATGCACTGCGCCACGCCGCGGTGCCGTGGCTGTACCTGGTGATGATGAGCAATTTCTTCGTGGTGACGCGCCATGTCGCGCTGGCCTGCAATGCCACGCTGATCGCGGTGCTGCTGGTGGTGACCCCGAGCGCCCTGGGTGCCGAGCACTTCTTCTCGATGATATCGGTGTCGTTGCTGATCACCGGGCTGGGCTACATGCTGGCGTTGCGGGTGGAAGGCGATCGCGTGCAGCTGGAACAACTGGCGTCGCACGATTCGCTGACCGGGCTGCCGAACCGCCGCATGCTCGAGCGCAGCCTGTCGCAACGGGTGGCCGATCCGCGCCGCGCGACCCGCCGGCATGGGCTGATCGTGCTCGACATCGATCACTTCAAGGAGGTCAACGACCTCTACGGCCATGCCGAGGGCGACCGGGTGCTGGCCGAGTTGGCCGCGCTGTTGCGCGCGCAGGTACGTGCGCCGGACGAGGTATTCCGGTTCGGTGGCGAGGAGTTCGTGGTGGTGGCACGGCTGCAGTCCGCGACCGAGCTCTCCGCCTTCGCCAGGCGCCTGCACGATGCCACCCGCTCCGCGCTGCGCGGCCCCAACGGCACCATCACCGTGTCGCTGGGCGCAGCCATGCTGTGCGACGAGGTGCAATGGCACGACTGGTTCTCGCGCGCCGACACCGCGCTGTACCAGGCCAAGAACAACGGTCGCGACCGTTATGTGATCGCCGAGGACGTGGCGCAGGACTGAACGACCAGCACCCGCGGCGATCTGCCGCATGCCCGGCTGGTCTTCGGTCCGGTCGCCATCACCAAGGGCCGCTCCGATGGCGGGAAGCATCCTGTGGGCATCGACTGTGATGCCGTGCGAAGTGGTGTGCGTTCCGATGGCGCAATGCGTCGGGACTGAAGCCCCTCCCACAGCGCACCCGCAGGGCTCGCCGCAAGCCATTGCGGGAGTCGCCTGCCATGCAGCCGCGTCGGGCTTCAGCGGGAACGCCCGACGCGGCTGACGCCGCTCCTGCAGACAAACCTGGGACGCGGCCGGATGGCGGCGAGAGCACATGGCGAGCGGTGCCGACCAGGCGCCGCGGTGCGAACGGTCGGCCCGCACCGCGGCAGGTGCAGCGCTCTGCTCAGCGCGCCTGCACCGCGGACGCCGCCACCGCGGTGGTCGCGACGTCCCGGCTGCCGGCCTCTGTGCCCGCGTCCTGCCCCCAACCACCAAGCGCCTTGTACACCCGCACCACGCCGATGTTCACCGCCGCTTCGGCGTCGGCCAGGGCCGCCTCGGCGGTCAGTTGCGTGCGCTGCGCATCGAGCAGAGTCAGGAAATCCTCCGAGCCTTCGCGATAGCGGATCTGCGCCAACGCCTCGGCACGCTGCGCCGCCTGCGTCTGTTCGGCCACGATCGCCAGCCGCGCTTGTTCGTGGGCATAGGCGGTCAAGGCGTTCTCGGTGTCCTCCAGTGCGCCGAGCACGGTTTTCTCGTAGTCGGCGGCGGCGCCGTCGGCCTGCGCCTCGCTCGCGCGCAGGCGTGCCCGCACGCTGCCCAGGTCGAACGCCGCCCACTGGATCGACGGGGTCAGCGACCAGGCCTTGCTGCGGCCGTGCAGCAAGGCGCCGGCATCGCCGGACAGGAAGCCGACGAAACCGGACAGGCTGATCCGCGGGAACAGGTCGGCGGTGGCCACGCCGACCCGCGCGGTCGCCGCCGCCAGACGGCGTTCGGCGATGCGCACGTCCGGACGCCGGCGCAGCAACTGCGTGGTATCGCCCAGCGGCAAGGCCCGTGCATAGGCCGCAGTCGGCTGCGGCGCCAGCAGTGCATCGAGCGCGCCCGGCGGCTTGCCCAGCAGCACCGCCAGCCGGTGCCGCGCCTGCGCGGCATCGACTTCCAGCAACGGGATGTCGGCCTCGATCGCCTTCAGCCGCGCGCGGCTGCTCTGCACGTCCAGTTCGCTGCCGGCGCCCAGTCGCCAACGGGTCTCGGTCAGCCGCTGGGTGTCGCGCAGGTTGTCCAGCGTGGTCCGCGCCAGCGCGATGCGCTTCTGCGTGCCGCGCAGGGCGAAGTAGTTGCGTGCCACCTCCGCGGCCACGGTGACCTGGGCGTCGGCCAGGCCGGCCTGTTCGGCTTCCAGGTTCGCACGCGCCGCTTCGCTGGCGCGGCGCTGGCGCCCGAACAGGTCCAGCTCCCAGGCGGCATCGAAGCCGAGCCGGTAGCTTTCGGTGAGCACGCGCGCGCCGCCGGCGTCCGCGTCCGGAGCCTTGCCGCGGGTGTAGTCGCCGCCGGCGGTGACATGCGGCGCCTGGTCCAGACGCTGCTCGGCAAAGACCGCGCGCGCCTCGTGCACGCGCGCCAGGGCGAGGCGCAGGTCCAGGTTGGCGACCAGGCCGTCGTGCACCAGCTGTTCCAGCACCGGGTCGTCGAACTGCGCCCACCAGGATGCGACCGGCGAGTCGGTCGCGAACACCGGCGACGCGGCGCCCTGCAGGGTGACCGGCGGCTGCGCCGGTACGCGGTAGTCGGGGCCGACGCTGGCGCAGGCGCTGAGCAGCGCCAGCGCCAGTGCGCCGAAGACGGGACGGATCACCATGGCAGCACCTGTCCGACATGGGTGTAGCTGCCGGTGGGGCCGTCGGCGTCGAGCAGCGCCATCATCACGCTGCTGCGCGCGCCGTCGGCTACTTCCAGCTCGCCCTCGCCCGCGTTCATGTCGGTCTTCACGTAGCCGGGGTGGATAGTGTTGACCTTGATCGGGGTCTCGCGCAGTTCGTAGGCCAACTGGATGGTCCAGGCATTCACCGCGCTCTTGGACACGTTGTAGGCCGGCACCTTGAAGTCGTAGATCGGCGACCCGGGCTGGCTATGCAGGGCGAGCGAACCGAGCACGCTGGAGACGTTGACGATGCGCGCGGCCGGCGCCTCGCGCAGCAGCGGCAGGAACCCCTGGGTGACCGCGATCAGGCCGAACAGGTTGGTGTCGAAGGTCTCGCGCCAGGTCTCCAGGCTCTGCTGCGACACGCTCAGGCGCGGGTCGTCGCGCAGGATGCCGGCGTTGTTGACCAGGATGTCCAGCCGCCCATGGCGTGCGCGCACCGTCTCCACTGCGGCGGCGATGCTGGCGGCGTCGGTGACGTCCAGGGTCAGCGGCTCCACCGGCAGGCCCTCGCCCTGCAGTTCCAGGGCCGCGGCGCTGGCGCGGGTGGCGTCGCGCCCGGCCAGCAGGGTGTGCACGCCGGCTTCGGCCAGCTGCCGCACGGTGTGCATGCCGATGCCGCGGGTGGCGCCGGTGACCAGGGCGATCTTGTGTGCTGCGTTCATTGCGAAACTCCTGAGAAGGATGGGAAAAGGATCAGCCGTGCGCCGGCGCGTCGGCGTGGGCCGGCGCATGCGAGACCAGCGGCCGCCCGGCCAGCTTGCGCAGGGCGACATAGAACACGGGGGTGAGGAACAGACCGAACAGGGTCACGCCCAGCATGCCGGCGAACACGGTGATGCCGGTGGCAGAGCGCACTTCCGCGCCCGCGCCATGCGAGAACACCAGCGGCACCGTGCCGGCGATGAAGGCGATGGAGGTCATCACGATCGGGCGCAGGCGCAGGCGGCAGGCCTGCAGCGCCGATTCGACGATGCCCTTGCCCTGCAGTTCCAGTTCGCGGGCGAACTCGACGATCAGGATCGCGTTCTTGCACGCCAGGCCCATCAGCACCACCAGACCCACCTGCACGAACACGTTGTTGTCGCCGCCGCTCAGCCACACCCCGAACAACGCCGACAGCAGGGTCATCGGCACGATCAGGATCACCGCCAGCGGCAGCGTCCAGCTCTCGTACAGCGCCGCCAGCACCAGGAACGCCAGCAGGACCGCCAGCGGGAACACCACCAGCGCCGCATTGCCCTGAGTCGCCTGCTGGTAGCTCAGGTCGGTCCACTCGATCTCCATGCCGTTGGGCAGCACCTGCTTGGCGATCTGGGTGATCTTGGCCATCGCCTCGGCCGAGGACAGCGAGCGCGCATCCGCTTCGCCGGCCAGGTCGGCGGCCGGATAGCCGTTGTAGCGCAGCACCGGGTCCGGACCGTAGGTCTGCTTGATGGTCACCATCGAGCCGATCGGCACCATTTCGCCGTTGGCGTTGCGGGTGCGCAGCCGGGCGATGTCCTCCACGCTCTCGCGGAACGGCGCATCGGCCTGGGCGATCACCTGCCAGGTGCGGCCGAACTGGTTGAAGTCGTTGACGTAGGTCGAGCCCAGGTAGGTCTGCAAGGTATCGAACAGATCGGTCAGGGCCACGCCCTGGGCCTTGGCCTTGACCCGGTCGACCTCGGCATCGAGCTGCGGCACGTTGGCCTGGTAGGTGCCGATCGGGAAGCTCATGCCCGGGGTCTGCGCCACCGCGCCCTGCATGGTGCTGACCGCGTTCTGCAGCGCGCCGTAGCCGAGGTTGGCACGGTCCTCGATGAACAACTGGTAGCCGTTGCCGTTGCCCAGGCCGAGGATCGGCGGCGGCATGAAGGCGAACGACATGCCCTCGCCCAGCTGCGAGATGCGCTGGTTGATCTCGGCATTGATCTCCAGCGCGCTGCGGTGGCGCTCGGCGAACGGCTTCAGCGGCAGGAACACCACGCCGGTGTTGGGCGTGTTGGTGAACTGCAGCGCGTTGAGGCCCGGGAACGAGATCGCATGGGCCACGCCGTCGGTCTGCATGGCGATGGTGGCGACCTTGCGCAGCATCGCGTCGGTGCGCTCGATCGAGGCGCCCTCCGGCAGCTTCACACCGGCGATCAGGTACATCTTGTCCTGGGTCGGGATGAAGCCGCCCGGCACCGCCTTGAACATCAGCCCGGTGACCAGCAGCAGCGCCACGTACACCGCGAACACCGCGCCGCGGCGGCCGAGGATGCGCGACACCGCACCCTGGTAGCGGTCGGAACTGCGGTGGAAAAAGCGGTTGAACGGACGGAACAGCCAGCCGCCGAACAGCCGCTCCATGCCGCGCGACAGGCGGTCCTTGGGCGCGTCGTGGCCTTGCAGCAGGCGCGCGGCCAGCGCCGGCGACAGGGTCAGCGAGTTGATCGCCGAGATCACCGTGGAGATGGCGATGGTCACCGCGAACTGCTTGTAGAACTGCCCGGTGACCCCGGACAGGAACGCCATCGGCACGAACACCGCGCACAGCACCAGCGCGATCGCGATGATCGGGCCGGACACCTCGCGCATCGCCTGGTGGGCGGCCGCCAGCGGGGTCAGCCCCTCCTCGATGTTGCGCTCCACGTTCTCCACCACCACGATCGCATCGTCGACCACGATGCCGATCGCCAGCACCAGCCCGAACAGGGTCAGCGTGTTGATCGAGAAGCCCAGCAGGTACAGCGCGGCGAAGGTGCCGACCACCGACACCGGCACCGCGATCAGCGGAATGATCGAGGCGCGCCAGGTCTGCAGGAACAGGATCACCACCAGCACCACCAGCAGCACCGCCTCCAGCAGGGTGTGGACCACCGCGCTGATCGAGTCGCGCACGAAGATGGTGGTGTCGTACACCGCTTCGTACTTCACGTCGTCCGGGAACTGCTTGGTCAGCTCGTCCATCTTGGCGATGACCTGGTCGCGGATCTGCAGCGCATTGGCGCCCGGCGCCTGGAAGATGCCGATGCCGACCGCGTTCTTGCCGTCCAGCTGCGCGCGCAGGGTGTAGTCGCCGGCGCCCAGCTGCAGGCGGGCGACGTCGGACAGGCGCACGGTCTGGCCGTCGGCGCCGACCTTGAGCACGATGTCGCCGAACTCCTGTTCGGTACGCAGGCGGCCCTGCGCGTTGATCAGGGTCAGGAACTTGCTCTCCGGCATCGGCTCGGCGCCGAGCTGGCCGGCGGAGACCTGCACGTTCTGCTCGCGCATGGCCGCGACCACATCGCTGGCGGTGAGCCCGCGCGCGGCCACCCGCTCCGGGTCCAGCCACGCGCGCATCGCGTAGTCGCCGCCGCCGAACACCTGCGCATCGCCCACGCCCTGGATCCGCGCCAGTGCGTCCTTGACGTGCAGGCGCGCGTAGTTGCGCAGATACAGGGTGTCGTACTTGCCCTTGGGCGAGGTCAGGTGCACCACCATCAGGAAGGTCGGCGACTGCTTCTGCGTGGTCACGCCCTGCCGGCGCACGTCCTCGGGCAGGCGCGCCTGCGCCTGCGCCACGCGGTTCTGCACCTTGACCGCGGCATCGTCCGGATCGGTGCCCGGGCGGAAGGTCACGGTCATCTGCAGCACGCCGTCGGAGCCGGCGACCGACTTGATGTACATCATGTTCTCCACGCCGTTGATCGCTTCCTCCAGCGGCGTGGCGACGGTCTCGGCGATGACCTTGGGATTGGCGCCCGGATACACCGTGCGCACCACCACCGAGGGCGGCACCACGTCCGGGTATTCGCCGATGGGCAGCAGCGGGATGGCGATCAGGCCCGCGGCGAAGATGACGATCGACAGCACGGCGGCGAAGATCGGCCGGTCGATGAAGAATCTGGAAAAGTCCATGGGTGGTGGTCCTGGAAACGGATGAAACGGGGGCCGGGCGCGGACGCAGACATGCCGGTGGCGACGCCGGGCCATCGCGGGCCCGGCGGGCGCGGCCGGCAGGTCATGACCCGGCCGGTGCTGCGTCGGCGCCCGCGACTCAGTCGAGGGCGACGGCCTGGCGCGGTGCGGCAGGGGG
>NZ_AQOJ01000664.1:0-635 GCF_000364685.1 Xanthomonas sp. SHU 166 | reverse complement strand
CCTGGCGCAATCGCTGACCCCGCCGTGCCTGTCGATCGTGCAGGATGCGGCCAGCATCGGGCTGCCGCGCGACGTCCTTGAGCGCGCCGCGGCGATCGCCCGCACTTCGCCGACCGCGCCGCGCGACGACGAGGCGCAACGCCTGGCCTGGATCGCCGGCACCCGCGCGCAAGCGCTGCTCGATGCGGCCGAAACCGCCGGTGCGACGCGCGACCGCTTCGGCTGCAATGCGCTGGCGTCCGCAAAGGTGCCAGCGGACAGCCTCTACCTCGTCGGCCAACTGCTCGAACACGGCCAGGCCGCGGTGTGGCTGCCCACGTCGGGGCGCTTTGCCGCCACGGTGGACATCCGGCGCGACAATCCGCAGTGCCAGCGAGGTCCGATGGGCAGCCTGGCCTACCGCGTCGACGACGAAAAGATCCCGCTGCTGTTCCTGGTCGCATGCGTGACCTGAGCCTGCTGCTGCGCGCCTGTCGCGGCGCTTCGTAGCAATCGCACGCACCACACGGCAGTGAGCGACGTACACTGCGATGCTGCTGCCGTGCACGGGGAGGTGCCATGTTCCAGCGATCGTCGTCGTTCGCCTGTCTGCTCTGGCCGATCCTGGCCGCCTGCGCCGCGCCAGCGGCTGGCGC
>NZ_AQOJ01000663.1:0-3715 GCF_000364685.1 Xanthomonas sp. SHU 166 | reverse complement strand
CGCCGGCGCGCGGGGTCGCCAGCGCCGCGGCCATGCCGGCCGCATGCGCCAGCGTGCCGTCGGCCTCGGTCACGCCGTACGGCAGGAACGCCAGCGCGAACGCGCCGACGAACACCAGCGCCAGCACCGCGGCGAGCGTGCGCGACAGCGTGCGCGAGAACGGCCGGTCCAGCCGCGGCAGGAGTAGCGCCAACAGCAAGGCCAGGAACACCATCAGGCCCATGCGCGGCACCCAGCGCCAGTAATCGGTGCCCGATTCCCACGCCGCCCACAGCAGCGACAGCAGGAAGGTCGCGGCGAACCACCGCGCGCCGCTGCGCCGCGCGCGCCACAGTTGCACGCCGGAGATCGCCAGGCCGAGGCCGGCGACCAGGTAGTACCAGGAGCCGCCCAGCGCCAGCAGCCAGGCGCCGCCAATCGCCAGCACTGCGCCGATCAGCACGCAGGCGCCGCCGAGCAGGTGCAGCGGCCAGCCGCCACGACGCTGCGTTCGTTCGAATTCGTTCATTGCCACTCCTTGCAGGACACGGCCACGCGGAACATCCGCCGTGGCAGCGGCGCGTGCGCGCCGCGCATCCTTATCCCAGGCAGCTGGTGAATGCCGCGCGTTTCCTGCTGACACACGCTGACACGCAATCTTGCCGTCCTCGTGATCCAGCATCGACCTGGGCATCACGCGGCCTGTGTCGTCGAGGGCGACGACGACCCGGCGGCATAGTCAGTCGGTGTGACGCGGCGGTCGTACAAATGGCCGCCGTGGCGCCGCGTGCACGCTCGCAGCAGAGCATCCGCCTCGTCGCGGTGGCAAGCCCCGAAAACGACGACGCCGGCACAAGGCCGGCGTCGTCGTTCGCTCAGGAGCGGATCACGCCTGCGGCGGTGCTGCCTCGCCAGTGCCTTCGGCGACGCCGTCCTCGCCCGGCAGCACGTCCTCCTCGACCAGCGAGCCGTCCAGGCGTTCCACCGCCTGCAGCTTCTCGCCCTTGGACAGGCGGATCAGGGTCACGCCCTGGGTGTTGCGGCCGACGCGGGAGATTTCCGAGGCGCGGGTCCGCACCAGGGTGCCGCCGTCGGAGATCAGCAGCACTTCGTCGCGGGTGCTCAGCAGCACCGCACCGACCAGCTTGCCGTTGCGCTCGCTGGTCTGGATGCCGATCACGCCCTGGGTGCCGCGGCCCTTGCGCGGATACTCGCCCAGCGGGGTGCGCTTGCCGTAGCCGTTCTCGGTCGCCGTGAGGATGTAGGCATCGGCCTCGTCGCCGTTGCGCGCCTCGGCATCGACCTCGATGTCCGCTGCGGCGTCGACGTCGTCGGCGTCCTCGTCCTGGCCCACGGCCGGCTCGGCCACGATCAGGCTGACCACGTACTCGCTCTTGGCCAGGCGGATGCCGCGCACGCCGCGGCTGCTGCGCCCGGTCGGCTTGACCCCGCCGCGGCTCTTGCGCCGCGCGCCACGGGCGTCGTCGCCCTCCTCGACCGCAGCCTCGTCGTCGGCCACGGCGCCGTCGTCGGCACCGGCCTCGTCGACGGCCGCATCATCGGCCTCGTCGTCCTTGGGCCGTTCGGAGAAGCGCACGGTCTTGCCGTTGGAGGCGAACAGCAGCACGTCGCGCTCGCCATCGGTGAGCGCCACGCCCACCAGGGCATCGCCCTCGTCCAGGTTGATCGCGATCTTGCCGATCTTGCGCTGGAAGGCGAACTCGCTCAGCGGGGTCTTCTTGACCATGCCGTTGCGGGTGGCGAAGAACACGTAGCGGCCCTCGGCGTACTCGCGCACCGGCAGCACCGCCTGCACGCGCTCGCCGTTCTCCAGCGGAATCCAGTTGACGATCGGGCGGCCGCGCGCGTTCGGCCCGGCCTCGGGCAACTGGTGCACGGGCAGCCAGAACACCTTGCCGCTGCTGGTGAAGGTCAGCAGCGTGTCGTGGGTGTTGACCAGCCACAGCTGGTCGATGAAATCCTCTTCCTTGGTCGCCGCCGCGCTGCGGCCGCGGCCACCACGCCGCTGCGCGCGGTAGGCGCTGACCGGCTGGCGCTTGGCGTAGCCGGCGTGCGACAGGGTCACCACCACGTCTTCCGGCGCGATCAGGTCGAGGATGTCCAGATCCTCTTCGCTGTGGCGGATCTCGGTGCGGCGCGCGTCGCCGTATTCCTCGCGGATGTTGACCAGTTCCTCGCGGATCACCTGCAGCAGCACGTCCGGGTTTTCCAGGATGCGGATCAGCCCGGCGATGGCGTCCAGCAGCTGCTTGTATTCCTCGGTCAGGCGCTCCTGCTCCAGGCCGGTCAGGCGGTGCAGGCGCATTTCCAGGATCTGCGTAGCCTGCACTTCGGTCAACTGGTAGCCGCCGCCGACCAGGCCGACGCCGCTGGGCAGGTCTTCCGGGCGCGAGGCCTCGGCGCCGGCCGCGTTGAGCAGCGCGCCGACCAGGCCCGGTTGCCAGGTCTTTGCCAGCATGCGCTCGCGCGCTTCGTTCGGGTTCGCCGAGGTCTTGATCAGTTCGATCATCTCGTCGATGTTGGCGAGCGCGACGGTCAGACCTTCGAGGATATGCGCGCGGGCGCGCGCCTTGCGCAGTTCGAAGATGGTGCGGCGGGTGACCACTTCGCGGCGGTGGCGGACGAAGGCCTCCAGCATCTGCTTGAGGTTCATCAGCTGCGGGCGGCCATCGACCAGCGCCACCATGTTGATGCCGAACACCGACTCCATCTGGGTCTGCTGGTACAGGTTGTTCAGCACCACGTCGGCGGCTTCGCCGCGCTTGACCTCGATGTAGATGCGCATGCCGTCCTTGTCGGACTCGTCGCGCAGCTCGCTGATGCCTTCGAGCTTCTTTTCCTTGACCAGCTCGGCGATCTTCTCGATCAGCCGCGCCTTGTTGACCTGGTACGGGATCTCGGTGACCACGATCGCTTCGCGGCCGTTGTCCTGGATCTCGATCTCGGCCTTGGCGCGCATGCGCACGCGGCCGCGGCCGGTGCGATAGCCGGCGACGATGCCGGTGGTGCCGTTGATGATGCCGGCAGTCGGGAAATCCGGGCCGGGGATGTGCTCCATCAACCCGTCGACGTCGATCTGCGGATTGTCGATCAGCGCCAGGCAGGCGTTGATCGACTCGGTCAGGTTGTGCGGCGGGATGTTGGTGGCCATGCCCACCGCGATGCCGGCCGAGCCGTTGACCAGCAGGCTCGGGAAGCGCGTCGGCATCACCGACGGTTCCTGTTCCTTCTCGTCGTAGTTGGGCTGGAAATCGACGGTTTCCTTGTCGATGTCGGCCATCATCTCGTGCGCGAGCCGCGACATGCGCGCCTCGGTGTAACGCATCGCCGCCGCGGAATCGCCGTCGACCGAGCCGAAGTTACCCTGCCCGTCCACCATCAGGTAGCGCAGCGAGAACGGCTGCGCCATGCGCACCAGGGTGTCGTACACCGACTGGTCGCCGTGCGGGTGGTACTTACCGATGACGTCGCCGACGATACGCGCCGACTTGTAGTAGGGCTTGTTGCTGTGCGCGCCCAACTCGTTCATCGCGAACAACACGCGGCGATGCACCGGCTTGAGGCCGTCGCGCGCATCCGGGAGGGCACGCCCCACGATCACGCTCATGGCGTAATCGAGGTAGCTCTTGCGCATCTCGTCTTCCAGGTTGACCTGGATGATTTCCTTGGCGGATTCTGCCATTCGGGTTCCGTAAGTCTGGTGGCGGATCGACCA
>NZ_AQOJ01000662.1:0-2398 GCF_000364685.1 Xanthomonas sp. SHU 166 | reverse complement strand
ACAGGCGGGCCCGCCGCGGCCGCACGCCTAGGGCGCACGGCGGTCGATCGAACCGCCGGATTCTATCATGACAGGCGCCCGATTGCCCGGTTTTTGCCGGCGCGAACAAGCACTTGCGCGCCTCCGGCAGCGCCCGCCGGGCGCCGCCGCAGTGCCCCGGCTCAGCCGCCGAAGGCGGCGCGCATGCGCGCCGGGTCCGGCTGCTCGATCACCCCGCGCTCGGTGACGATGGCATCGATCAGGTCCGCCGGGGTCACGTCGAACACCGGGTTCCAGGCGGCGATGCCGTCGGCCACGGTGCGCGTGCCGCCGACGCCGAACAGCTCGCCCGGATCGCGTTGCTCGATCTCGATCTGCGCGCCGTCGGCAGTGTCCATGTCCACGGTGGACGACGGCGCCACCACCATGAATTTGACGCCATGGTGGCGCGCGGCGATCGCCAGCTGGTAGGTGCCGATCTTGTTGGCGGTGTCGCCATTGGCGCAGATGCGGTCGGCGCCGACGATCACCCACTGCACCGCGCCGGTCTTCATCAGGTGCGAGGCGGCCGAATCGGCGATCAGGGTGGCGTCGATGCCGTCCTGCTGCAGTTCCCACACGGTCAGCCGCGCGCCCTGCAGCCACGGCCGGGTCTCGCCGGCGAACACCTTGGCGATGCGCTGCTGGGCGACGCCGGCGCGGATCACGCCCAGCGCGGTACCGAAGCCGGCGGTGGCCAGCGAGCCGGTGTTGCAATGGGTCAGCACGCCGCTGCCCGGCACGATCAGGCCGGCACCGAGCGCGCCCATGTGCCGGTTGGCGGCCAGATCCTCCTCGGCGATCGCCTGCGCCTCGCGCTCCAGCACCGAGCGCCAGTCGCTGCCGGCCGCGCCCAGTGCCGTGCGCATGCGCGCCAGCGCCCAGGCCAGGTTGACCGCGGTCGGGCGCGCGGCATTGAGCCGCTGCAGGGCCGGCTCCAGCTTCCGCAACGCCTCGGCGCCGTTCTCGGCCTGCACCTCGCGCGCGGCCAGCACCGTGCCCCAGCCTGCAGCGATGCCGATCGCCGGCGCGCCGCGCACGGCCAGGGCGTGGATCGCCGCGGCGACCTGGTCGCTGTCGGTGCAGCGCACGTGTTCGACTGCGAACGGCAGCTTGCGCTGGTCCAGCAGCTCCAGCGCGTCGCCGGTCCACAGGATCGGGCGGATATGGTCGTAGCGTGCGTAATCGATATCGAGGGCGGCGTTCATCGCGCCATTGTAAACGCCGGCGATTGCGGATTGAGGACGCCGTGCGGTGTCGCAACGCCGCGCCAGCGCTCAGTTGACGCTGAACTCGGCGCGGCAGCCCTTGTCCACCCAGATACCATCGCGATCCCAGCCCCAGCTGTCGTCCTGCACGCAGGGCGCGCCGGACAATTGCCGGCGCAGTTCGACACGATCCTGCACGCTGACGCCGCAGCGGCGCCGCGCCTTGCCCTTGGATTCGCACAGCACCGGCCGCGGGCCGGCGGGGAAGCCGGAGCCGTCGGCGGCGCCGATCTCGAACTCGCCGCGGCAGCCGCGCGCGACCCAGATCTCGTTGCGGCGCACACCCCAGCTGCGCTCCTCGCGGCACGGCACCGACGACAACTGCCGCATCAGCCGCACCGGCGCCCCGCGCAGCATCACCGGGCAACTCTCAAGGCGACCATCGGACTCGCAGCGCAACACGCGGCGCATCGCGCTGCGCGGCGCTTCCACCGGATTGGGACGGAATTCGGCGCGACAGCCCAGGGTCACCCACACGCCGGTGGCGTCGGAACCCCACTCGCTGCCACGGATGCAGTCGTTGTCGGAGAGTTGCCGCACCAGTTGCACGCCCTGGTCGGTGGACATCGGACAGTGCACCCAGGTCATGTCGCGCGACTCGCAGCGGACCACCGCGGCATCGTACGCGTCGGTGTCCTGCGCCGGCGACGGCATCGGCCACACGCTTGCCGCCAACCCCAGCCAACACCAGCCACCGAGCCCGTACGCCCACTTCATGCTTGGCTCTGCCCCTATGCCTAGAACCTGAACAACGAAGACCTGCTGGCGCGCGGCGTGCGCATGCCGTGCCCGATCAAACCATCATCGGTGTGGACAACGCAACAACGCGCCGCGAAAACACGTGACGGCCGGTTCAGGCATGCGCGAAATCGTAGGCGAGCACCTCGCCGATCTGCGCGGTGCCGCGCATTGCCATCAGCAGCCGGTCCACGCCGACCGCGACGCCGGCGCAGTCGGGCAAGGCCGGCAGCGCCTGCAGCAGCCGCTCGTCCAGCGGCGGCAGCACCGCGCCGCGCGCCTGACGCAGCGCATGGTCGCGTAGGAAGCGCCGGCGCTGCTCGGCGGCATCGTTGAGCTCGTGGTAGCCGTTGGCCAGTTCGTAGCTGCCCAGG
>NZ_AQOJ01000661.1:0-4807 GCF_000364685.1 Xanthomonas sp. SHU 166 | reverse complement strand
TCGCCGTCGCGCACGCGCGCCAGCGCGCACTGGCTGGCCGGCCAGTCGTGGACCACGGTGAGGCGGTCGGCCGGGAACGCCGGCTGCAGGCAGTGGGTCATCAGCAGGTCCAGCCAGTCGTCGCGGCCCAGGCCGTCGGCATCGATGCGGATCTCGCGTAGCGGCTGCTGCAGCGCCTCCAACGGCGCAGCGAATGGATCCAGGTCCAGCCCCTGCTGGAACAGCTCGCGATAGCTGAGCACCTGCAGCGTGACGCTGCGCCCGACCAGGGCCAGCGCCGTGCGCACCAGCTCCACGGTCTCCTCGATCAGTTGCCGGTGATCCCAGCCGACCCGGTACCACTCGAGCATGGTGAACTCGGGATTGTGGCGGCCGCCGGCCTCGCCGTTGCGGAACACCCGCCCCAGTTCGTAGCAATCGCCGATGCCGGCGGCGAGCAGCCGCTTCAGCGGATACTCGGGCGAGGTACGCAGCCAGCGCAGCGCCGGACCGGCGTCGACATGGCCGCTGAAGCGGGTCTGGAAGCTGTCGATGTTCGGCTCGGTATTGCCGGCCGCCGACAGCATCGGGGTTTCCACTTCCAGCACGCCGCGCGCGGCGAAGAAGCCGCGGATGGCGGCATTGAGCCGGGCGCGCAATTGCAGGGTGGACAGCAGGTCCATCACGGCGCCGTGTCGAGCCGGCGGCTCAGCTGGTCGCGCGCGTCGTCGCGATAGCCCAGGCCCAGGTACAGGCGCTTGGCGACGGCGTTGTGGTGATTGACCTCCATCCGCAGCATGTCCACGCCCAGCGCGCGGGCGCGCGCCTCGACCAGCGCCACCGCGCGCCGGCCCCAGCCGCGGCCGCGTGCGGCCGGGCCCAGGTACAACTCGTCGAGGAGCAGATAGCGCCCGCCCAGTTCGACGCTGAAACAGGCGGTGATCAGCGCATAGCCCACCACCGCGCCGTCCGGCGCCAGCCACAGCAGCGCCTCGCCCAGTGTCGGCTGCGTCAGCAGCGCCTGCAGGCCGCGCGCCACGCGCTCGGCGTCGAACGCGATGCCGTCCTCGGCGTAGAACGCCTGCAGCATCGCCAGCAAGGCTGGCTCATCGGCCGCGTTGGCGGTGCGCCAGCGCAGTTCCTCCTGCGTGGTGCCAAGCGCGCTCATGCGCCCTGCCCCTGCGACTGCAGGAACGCCAGCAACTGCGCCTCGTCCCACACCGCCACGCCCAGCTCCTGCGCCTTGTCGAGCTTGGAACCGGCGGCCTCGCCGGCGACCACGAACGCGGTCTTCTTCGAGACGCTGCCGGCGACCTTGGCGCCAAGCGCCTCCAGTCGTGCCTTGGCCTCGTCGCGGGTCAGCGCGGTCAGGGTGCCGGTCAGCACCACGGTCTGCCCGTCCAGCGGGCCGGCGCGACGCTGCGTCTGCGCCGGCGCGGCATCGAGCAGGCGTTGCATCGCCGCCTCGGCGTCCAACAGCGCCTGCTTCTGTGCCGGATCGGCCAGGTACGCAGCCAGGTTGGCGGCGCCGGCCGTGGACAGCCCCGCCCCGGTCCAGCCGCTTTCGTTGGCGCCCAACAACGCGTGCAACGTGCCGTAGGTGGCGGCTAGGCGCTGCGCGCTCTTGCCGCCGAGCTTGTCCACCGGCAGCGTGCCCAGCAGATGCGCCAGATCCAAGCGCTCGCGCAGTTCCGCCGGCGGCGTGCCCTCGTCGGAAAAGCGAATGCCGGCGGCGATCAGCGCATCGACCACCGCGGCGTTGCCGGGTTGTTCGAAGAACGTGGCGATCGAGCGCGCCACCTCGCCGCCGATATCCGGCAAGGCCTGCAGCAGCACCGCCGGGGTGCTGCGCACGAACGCCAGCGAGCCCAGCCAGTAGGCCAGCGCCTTGGCCGTGGTCTCGCCCAGGTGCGGAATGCCCAGCGCGAACAGGAAACGCGGCAGCGTGGTGGCACGGCTGGCGTCGATGCCGGCGACCAGATTCTCGGCCCACTTGGTCGCGAGCTTGCCCCCCAGGTCCACTGTCAGGTGCGCGCGCAGGAAGTCGGCGTGCCGCCACTGGGCGGCCTCGTCCTCCAACGCGGCGCGGCCGGCCGCGTCCAGCGCAAGCGCGCCCTTGCTGTCCTCCACCGCCTGCAGCAGGTCGGCGGCGGTGGCCGCGTCCAGCGCGGCCTTCATCCGTACCAGGTCCTCCACGCTCAAGGCGTACAGGTCGGCCAGCGACTGCACGAAGCCGAACTCGACCAGAGCATCGGCCTGGCGCTCGCCCAGGCCTTCAATGTCCATGGCGCGGCGCGAGGCGAAGTGCCGCACGGCCTCCTTGCGCTGCGCCGCACAGGCCAGGCCGCCACTGCAGCGCCAGGCCACCGCGTCCTCTTCCTTGACCAGCTCGGAGCCACACACCGGGCAGGTCGCCGGCATCGTCCACGGCGCTGTGCCCGGCGGACGCCGTTCCTCGATCACCCGCACCACTTCCGGGATCACGTCGCCGGCACGGCGCACGATCACGGTGTCGCCCTCGCGCACATCCAGCCGCGCGATCTGGTCGGCGTTGTGCAAGGTGGCGTTGGTGACGGTGACCCCGGCGACCTGTACCGGCTCCAGCCGCGCCACCGGGGTGACCGCGCCGGTGCGGCCGATCTGCACCTCGATCGCGCGCAGCACGGTGGACTGTTCCTGCGCTGGGAACTTGTGCGCCAGCGCCCAGCGCGGCGCGCGCGAGACGAAGCCCATCGCCTCCTGCTGGTCGTAGTCGTCGAGCTTGTAGACCACGCCGTCGATGTCGTACGGCAAGCTGTCGCGGGCGGCGCCGATGCGGCGGAAATAGGCGATCAGGCCGTCGAAGCCGGTGGCGCTGTCCGCCTCCGGGGCGACGGGGAAGCCGTAGTCGCGCAGCAGTTGCAGCGTCTGCGAATGGGTTTCGGGCAGTTCCAGGCCGCGGACCTCGCCCACCGAGTAGGCGAAGAACGCCAGCGGCCGGCGCCGGGTCACCGCCGGATCGAGCTGGCGCAGCGAGCCGGCGGCGCCGTTGCGCGGGTTGGCCAGCAGCTTTTCATTACGCTCCAGCGCCTGCGCGTTCCACGCGGCGAAGGCGGCGCGCGGCATGTAGATCTCGCCGCGCACTTCCAGCACCGCCGGCGGCGGCACGCCGAGGTCGCGCAGCTTCAGCGGCACCGAACGCACCTGGCGCAGATTGGCGGTGACGTCCTCGCCGGTGCTGCCGTCGCCGCGGGTGGCGCCCTGCACGAACACGCCGTCCTCGTAGCGCAAGCTGATCGCCAGGCCATCGAGCTTCGGTTCCACCGAGAACACCGGCGCGGCCAGGTCCAGTTCGCGCTCGATGCGGCGCTCGAAATCGGCGACCTCGGCGAAGCGCGTGCGGTCGTCGGCGTCCTCGGCCACGCCCGGGGTTTCGAAGGCATTGGCCAGCGAGAGCATCGGGATCGCGTGGCGCACTTCGGGAAAGCCACCATCCGGCCGCGCACCGACCTTGCGCGTCGGCGAGTCCGCGCTGGCCAGCTCCGGGTGCGCGGCTTCCAGGGCCTCCAACTCGCGCATCAGCGCGTCGTACTCGGCATCGGGAATCGACGCGTCGTCGAGCACGTAGTAGCGATGGTTGGCGTCGTCGATGCGCTGACGCAAGTCGGCGGCACGCTGCTGGGGATCGGGAATTGCGGTCATGCGCAGCGGAAATGGGGGTAACGGAGAGGGGGGCGATAGTAGCTTGAAGGCTGGGATTGGGGAGTCGGGATTGGGGGTGGCTTGACGGCTGGGATTGGCGCGTTGGGAGTGGGGATTCGCAAGAGCCCAAGCTCGGACTTCTCGCGTCGGCGGCGGTCGCACCCTCATCCGCCCCTGCGGGGCACCTTCTCCCAAGGGGAGAAGGAAAAGTCCAAAGCCCCTCTCCCACCGGGAGAGGGGTTGGGGTGAGGGTACGGAGCGCACAGCGCCTGCAACGACCTGGCGCTACGAGGCTTCGCCCGCACCCTCATCCGCCCCTGCGGGGCACCTTCTCCCAAGGGGAGAAGGAAAAGTCCAAAGCCCCTCTCCCACCGGGAGAGGGGTTGGGGTGAGGGTCCGGGGCGCAAAGCGCCTGCAACGATCTTGCGATACGAGGCTTCGCCCGCACCCTCATCCGCCCCTGCGGGGCACCTTCTCCCAAGGGGAGAAGGAAAAGTCCAAAGCCCCTCTCCCACCGGGAGAGGGGTTGGGGTGAGGGTACGGAGCGCGCAGCGCCATCGACCTCATCACCCGGCTTTTGCCCATCCCCAATCCCCAATCCCAGCCTCAAGCCCATCCCGAAATCCCAAATCCCGGCCCCTCACTCCCTTGCCCCGCCATTAACACCTCGTTAACGTGACCTCCCCCGCCCGCTCTGGAGAGCCACGTGTCGCTACCGGTCTCGCGCCGTTCCTTCCTGTCCCTGGCTACCTCCGGTCTGGCGCTCGGCGCCGTGGGCTTGGCCCCCGTTGCCGAGGCGGCGCGGCGCAAGGCAGACGCCGCCGCTGCCGCCACACCCGGCGTGGCGCCGGCGGCCGGCACGGTGTACCTGAACTTCAACGAATGCCCGCTAGGCCCTTCGCCCGCGGCGCTGGCCGCGGCACAGGCGATCCTGCCGCGCAGCGGGCGCTATCTGTTCGAGCTGTCGGACGAGCTGATCGCCGCCTTCGTCGGCCAGCAGCGCCTGCCGGCCGACCACGTTGCCGTGTATCCCGGCTCCAGCGAGCCGCTGGCGCGCGCCGCGCGCGCCTTCACCACGCCGCGCGCCGGCGTGGTGGTGGCCGATCCGACCTTCGAGGCAGTGGCCGATGTGGCTGCCGCGCATGGC
>NZ_AQOJ01000660.1:0-1574 GCF_000364685.1 Xanthomonas sp. SHU 166 | reverse complement strand
GGCGGGTGCCGCTGCGCGCCGACGGCGCCCACGACGTCAAGGCCATGGCCAGCGCCGATCCGAACGCCGGACTGATCTACCTGTGCAATCCCAACAACCCGACCGGGTCGGTGACCAAGCGCGCCGACATCGAATGGCTGCTGGCCAACAAGCCTGCGTCCAGCGTGCTGCTGGTCGACGAGGCCTACCTGCACTACAGCGACGAGCCGTCGGTGATCGACCTGATCGGCCAGCGCCAGGACCTGCTGGTGCTGCGCACCTTCTCCAAGCTGTATGGCATGGCCGGGCTGCGCCTGGGCTTGGCGGTGGCCGCGCCGGGGCTGCAGACCAGGCTGGCCGCGTTCGGCCAGAATCCGGTGTCGGTGCCTGCGCTGGCCGCCGGCATCGCCAGCCTGCAGGACCTGCAACTGGTGCCGACCCGCCGCGCCGAGAACGCGCGCATCCGCGACGCCACCATCGCCTGGCTGCAGAGCAAGGGCTACAAATGCCTGCCGTCGCAGGCCAACTGCTTCATGGTCGACGTCAAGCGTGACGGCACCGCCTTCGCCGCGGCGATGGCCAAGCAAGGCGTGATCGTCGGCCGAAGCTGGCCGATCTGGCCGAAGCTGATGCGCGTTACCGTGGGCAGCGAAGCGGAGATGCTGCGGTTTCGGGAGGCGTTTGTTAAGGCGCGCAAGTAGCTTGGGGGCCGGGAATGGGGAATGGAGAATCGGGAATCGTAAAAGCCGGGTTGCCTTGCGGCTGAGGCGTGGAGAGGCTTGCCCTGGCCTTCCCATTACAGGTCCATGGTTCACTAGCCTGGCGTCAGTGCGCCAGGCTTGGAGAGTCGGGATAAGGGTACGCAAGAGTCAAAGCCAGGGGTTCTGGCGTTCGGCGGCGGTCGTACCCTCATCCGCCCCCTTCGGGGGCACCTTCTCCCGAAGGGAGAAGGGAAGAGCGCGCGGGGGGTCAGAGGCGGGGATACGCTTTTACGATTCCCCATTCCCGTTTCCCTATTCTCGGCACCAAGCTACCAGCGCGGCGCCTTCGTCAATGGCGGCGCCTGGTGCTGACGGTCGTAGGCGCGCAGGTCGTCGCGGATGTGGGCGATGCGCTGGCGTCCGAGGGCGTTGCGGCTGTCGTCCAGGACCACGCCGTCGAGCAGTTCGCCCATGCGCTGCACGGTCGGCAGCATCTTCTCCCAGGCGTCGAGCGCGGTCAGCGGCGCCGGCAGGGTCAGGAAGAAGGCGATCGCCGGGGTCTCCATCTCGCGGATGTGCGCCATGTCGAAGCTGCCCGGCTTCATGATGCTGGCCATGCTGAAGATCGGGCCGCGCTCGGGATGCCCTTCCACCAGGCGGTGGAACACGTTCATGTGGCCGAAGGTCAGGCCGGTCTTCTCCGCGGCCACCACGATGTCCTCGCCGCGCAGCACCTGCCCGGCGCGGGCGGCGACATACAGCGAAACGATCTTGTCGAAATCCTGGCTCGGCCGCTTGCCGAGGTCGGCGCCGGGCGTCTCCGCGGCGGGCAGGCCCAGGTCGGGCTGGTGCGCTTCGCCGTCCGCGCCGGGCGCGACCAGCGCGTCGTCGCCG
>NZ_AQOJ01000659.1:0-673 GCF_000364685.1 Xanthomonas sp. SHU 166 | reverse complement strand
TGCTGGCCTGGTTCTGCCTGTGCGCGGCGGCGGCGCGGCCGCTGCAACTGGGCGAACCCATCGCGCCACCGCAGCAGGCGCGGCAGCTGATGCTGGCGGTGGATCTGTCCGGCAGCATGAGCGAGCCCGACATGACCCTGGGCGGGCGCGTGGTCGATCGTCTGACCGCGGCCAAGGCGGTGCTGGCCGACTTTCTCGATCGCCGCGATGGCGACCGCATCGGCCTGCTGGTGTTCGGCCAGCAGGCGTATGCGCTGACTCCGTTGACTGCGGATCTGGCCACGGTGCGCGACCAGTTGCGCGACAGCGTGGTCGGCCTGGCCGGGCGCGAGACCGCGCTGGGCGACGCGATCGCGCTGGCGGTCAAGCGCCTGCGCGAGCAGAAGCAGGGCGAGCGCGTGCTGATCGTGCTCACCGACGGCGTCAACACCGCCGGCGTGCTCGACCCGCTGAAGGCCGCCGAACTGGCCAAGGCCGAACACGTGCGTGTGTACACCATCGCCTTCGGTGGCGATGGCGGCATGTCCCTGTTCGGCCTGCCGATCCCCGGCAGCGGCGGCGACGACCAGGTCGACGAGGACACGCTGCGCAAGATCGCGCAGGACACTGGTGGGCGCTTCTTCCGCGCCCGTGATACCGCCGAGCTGGCGTCGATCTACGCCGAACTGGACCG
>NZ_AQOJ01000658.1:0-450 GCF_000364685.1 Xanthomonas sp. SHU 166 | reverse complement strand
CTCGAGCCGGTGCGTTCGGCCGGTCCGGCGGTGCGGCCGCGGATCGAGCGCTACGCCTGGCCGCTGGCGGCGGCGCTGGCGCTGGCGTTGCTGTCCTTCATCTGGCCCTGGAGGCGGCAATGACCCGCGCGATGGAGTTCCTCCAGGCATTGCACCTGTTGCGCCCCGAATGGCTGTGGGCGCTGCTGTTGCTGCCGTTGCTCGGCTGGAGCTGGTGGCGCCGGCGGCGGCGCCATGACATCTGGCGGCGCACGGTGGACCCGCATCTGTTGCCGCATCTGCTCGCGCGTGGCGATGCCAAGGGCAGTGCCGGCCTGTTGCTGGGCGCGCTGGGCTATGCGCTGGCGGTGCTGGCGCTGGCCGGACCGAGCTGGCGCCAGGAACAGCAGCCGCTGTGGCAGGCGCGCACGCCGTTGGTGATCGCGCTGGACCTGTCCGCGCAGATCGACG
>NZ_AQOJ01000657.1:0-2531 GCF_000364685.1 Xanthomonas sp. SHU 166 | reverse complement strand
GCCGCCGTCGCGGCTGCTGCAGGCGCGGGCCAAGCTGGCGCGGCTGCTGCACGAGCGCGCCGGCGGCGAAGTGGCGCTGGTGGCCTACGCTGGCGAGCCGTACACGGTGGCGCCGCTGACCGACGATGCGGCGAACGTGGGCCTGTTCCTCGACGCGCTGTCGCCGCAGGTGATGCCGGTGGCGGGGCAGCGCACCGACCTGGCGATCGATTGGGCGGCGCAGTTGCTGCGCCAGGCCGGCTTCTCCCGCGGCGACATCCTGGTGCTCAGCGACCAGGCCGACGCGCAGGCGCAGCAGGCCGCGGCGCGCGCGGCCAGGCAGGGCTATCACGTGTCCGCGCTTGGGCTGGGCACGGCGCAGGGCGCGGCCTACCGCGACGACCAGGGTCGGCTGTCGCACGCGCAATTGGATGCGGGCGCGCTGCGCGCGCTGGCGGAAGCGGGCGCGGGCCGCTACGCGGCGTTGACGCCAGACGATACGGATCTGCGCGCGCTGGGCGTGCTGCGGCCGCAGGAAGCGAACGCCACGGCGGCCGACGAAAGCCATGGCCGCGTGTGGCTCGATCAAGGCTATTGGTTGCTGCCGCCGCTGATGCTGCTGGCCTTGCTCGCGTTCCGCCGTCGCGGTGGCGCCGCGGTGCTGCTGCTGGTGTTGGCGCCGCTGGCGATGCCGCTACCGGTGCATGCGCAGGCTCAGGCGCCAGCGCCAGCACAGACGCCGACACTCGGTCCTGTCGCAGGCGGGTGGTGGGAACGTGCCGACCAGGTCCGCCAGCAACGGCTCGATGCAGGCGTGCAGGCCTACCGCAAGGGCGATTTCGCCGCCGCGCAACAGCAGTTCGAAGGCATCGACAGCGACGCCGGCTGGTACAACCTCGGCAATGCGCTGGCACGGCAGGGCCGCTACGACGAGGCGATCGACGCCTACGACAAGGCGCTGAAACTGCATCCGCGCATGGCCGATGCGATCGCCAACCGCGCCGCGGTGGAGGCCGCGCGCAAGCGCCAGTCGTCGCAGGATTCCAAGTCCGGCCAGCAGGGCAAGGACGGCAAGCAGCAGAAGAGCGGGCAGTCGCAGAACGGCCAGCAACAGAACGGTCAACAGCAAAACGGTCAACAGCAGGCGGGTCAGCAGCAGAACGGCGCCCAGCAGAACCCGCAGCAGAAGAACCAGCAGCAAAACGGCCAGCAGCGCGACGGCCAGCAGGGACGCGATGGCGCCAAGGACGCGCAACAGGCGCCGCCGAAGCCGGGCGATGCACAGGCGCAACAGCAGGCCGATGCGGCGCAGCGCCAGCAGATGCAGCAGGCGATGGCACAGCAGGGTGGCACCGACAAACAGGCCGCCGAGCGCGCCGCTGCCGCCGCGAACGCGACGCCGCAGCAACGCGAGCAGCGCCAGGCGGTCGAGGCGTGGCTACGGCGGGTGCCGGACGATCCGGGCAATCTGCTGCGCGCCAAATTCAGGCTGGAACACGAACGCAGGCAGCGGGAACAAGAGCCATGATCCACTTCAAGCGACTCGGCCAGGGGGCCCGCGCCTGCGCGGTGCTGATGGTGTTGGCCGCGCTTCTGCTGGCGCTGCCGGCGGCTGCCGCCACGCGCGCGTGGCTGGATCGCGACAACGTCGGCGCCGGCGAGGGCGTGACCCTCAACATCGAGACCGACCAGGCGGCGGCCACGCCGGACTACGCGCCGCTGCGCGCGGATTTCGCGCTCAGCAACGAGGTCAAGAGCCGGCAGATGCAGATCGTCAACGGCGCGGTCTCGTCGAAGTCCTTGTTCGGGGTGATGCTGACGCCGCGCAGCACCGGCACGCTGGAGATTCCGTCGCTGCAGGTCGGCAACGAACGCACCGCGCCCTTGCGGCTGGAGGTGGCCGCGGCCAGCGCCGCGGTGCCGGCCACCGCCAATGCCGATGTGCCCGCGCAGGTGGGCAATGCCGACGTCTTCGTGCAGACCGTCGTCGACGACGCGCGGCCCTACGTGCAGCAGAGCGTGGGCGTGGTGGTGCGGCTGTATCTCGGTGTGCCGTTGAGTTCGGGCGAACTGGACCTGGACGCGCCGGCCGGCGCGTCGCTGCAGCGCGTCGGCGACGACATCCAGAACCGCCGTCAGATCGACGGGCGCATGTACACGGTGGTCGAGCGGCACTACCTGCTGGTGCCCGAGCGCAGCGGCTCGCTGCTGTTGCCGGGCGCGCGTTTCAGCGGCCGTGGCCCCACCGGCTTCTTCGACGACTACTTCGGCCGCGGCGGCGAACTCAATGCGCGCGGTACCGCGCAGACCCTGCAGGTGCGCGCGCAGCCGGCCAATGCGCCGCAGCCGTGGCTGCCGCTGCACGAACTGCGCCTGCGCTACACCGCCACGCCGCAGCGTGCCAAGGCCGGCGAGGCTGCCGACATCGTGGTCGAGGCCACGGCACGCGGCGCGACCCAGGCGCAGTTTCCCGAACTGCCCACGCCCAGTGTCGATGGCGCGCAGGTGTTCGCCGAGCCGCCGCAGGTGCAGGAACGCTTCGTCGATGGCGG
>NZ_AQOJ01000656.1:0-737 GCF_000364685.1 Xanthomonas sp. SHU 166 | reverse complement strand
GGCGGGCCGGCGCCTGACGCAGGCGCCGGTGGCCCTGCCCGCGGGCACCGGCTGCATCACCTACACCTCCGGCACCACCGGCCAGCCGAAGGGCGTGTGCCTGAGCGCCGACGCGTTGCTGCAGGTCGCCGGCTCGCTGGCCGACGCCGCCTCGGCGCTGGCGCCGCGCCGGCACCTGTGCCTGATGCCGTTGTCGACGCTGCTGGAGAACGTTGGCGGCCTGTACGCGCCGCTGCTGTCCGGCGCGCAGATCGCGCTGCCGTCGCTGGCCGAGATCGGCTACAGCGGCGCTGCCGGCCTGGACATCCCGACCCTGATCGCCTGCCTGCACCGCTACCAGCCGCACAGCGTGATCCTGGTGCCGCAGTTGCTGCTGGGGCTGGTCATGGCCGCCGAGCGCGGCGTGCCGCTGCCCGCCTCGTTGCGCTACCTGGCGGTCGGCGGTGGCCGCGTCGGCCCGGGGCTGCTGCGCCGTGCGGCGGCGCTGCAGTTGCCTGTGTTCGAAGGCTACGGCCTGACCGAATGCGCCTCGGTGGTGGCCTTGAACCGGCCCGAGGCGCAGCGCCTGGGCAGCGTCGGACGGCCGCTGCCGCATGCGCGGGTGCAGGTGGTCGATGGCGAACTGCAGGTCGAGGGCGTGCGCTGCCTGGGCTACCTGGGCGCGCCCGGCCCGGCACCGGGGCCGATCGCCACCGGCGACCTGGGCCATGTCGATGCCGACGGCTTCGTGCACATCA
>NZ_AQOJ01000655.1:0-561 GCF_000364685.1 Xanthomonas sp. SHU 166 | reverse complement strand
CCCGGCCGCCGCAAGCATGTGTTCATCACCGCGTTCGGCCGCAATGTCTCGCCGGAGTGGGTGGAAAGCGAACTGCTGCAGCATCCGCTGATCGCGCAGGCGGTGGTGTGCGGCGAGGCGCGTGCGCACAACCTGGCGGTGCTGTGGCCGCGCCGCGCTGGCGAAGACGACGCCGCGCTGCACGGCGCGCTGGCCGAGGTCAACGCCGGCCTGCCCGATTACGCCCGCGTCGCCGGCTTCGTGCGCGCCGCCGCGCCGTTCAGCGCCGCCGACGGCCTGCTCACCGGCAACGGCCGCCCGCGCCGCGACGCCATCCTGCAGCGCTACGCCGACGCCGTGGCGCAGCGCTATGCCGAACTCGAACCCGATCCCGCCCCAGGAGCCTTCCAATGAGTTTCCATGCCCGGCTGCTCGCCGAGACCCAGGCCGAACGCGCCGACCTGATCGCCATCCCGATCATCCAGACTGCCCTGGCCGGGCAGATCGCCGGCGCCGACTACGTCGCCTTCCTCGGCCAGGCCTATCACCACGTGCGCCATACCGTGCCCCTGCTGATGGCCT
>NZ_AQOJ01000654.1:0-649 GCF_000364685.1 Xanthomonas sp. SHU 166 | reverse complement strand
GCCCCCCTGCCGGCACGGCTGGAGTGGCTGCGCAGCGCGGTGGCCGAGTACATCGAGGAAGAACTGGGCCACCAGGAGTGGATCCTCGACGACCTGGCCGCCTGCGGCGCCGACCGTGCCGCCGCCGCCGCCTCGATGCCATCGGCGGCGACCGAACTGATGGTGGCCTACGCCTACGACACCATCGCCCGCGGCAATCCGGTCGGCTTCTTCGGCATGGTGCTGGTGCTGGAAGGCACCAGCGTGGCGCTGGCCACGCGCGCGGCCGAGAGCATCGAGACCTCGCTGGGTCTGCCGCGTAACGCCTTCAGCTACCTGCGCTCGCACGGCGACCTGGACATCGAGCATGCCGGCTTCTTCGAAGGCCTGATGGACCGGCTCGACGATGCCGACGACCAGCGCGCCGTGGTGCATGCGGCCAAGCGCTTCTACGGCCTGTACGGCGACATTTTCCGCAGCCTGCGCGCACAGCCGGCGCTGCCCATGGCGGAGGCCGCATGATGGATCTCAACGGACGCAGTGTGATTCTCACCGGCGCCAGCGGCGGCATCGGCGCCGCCCTGTGCGACGAACTGGTGGCCGCTGGCGCCTGCGTGCTGGCGGTCGGCCGCGACCCGGTGCGCCTGGCGCAGGTCGCCGGCCGGCATCC
>NZ_AQOJ01000653.1:0-722 GCF_000364685.1 Xanthomonas sp. SHU 166 | reverse complement strand
TGCGCCGGCAGCGTGCCGGCGACGACGTGGCGGGTGATCTCGGTGGCGCCGTTCGCGCCGAACGCCTCGGCGCCGCCGCCGCTGGGCGCGCTCAGCGAGGTCAGCAGCGCACGGCCGTTGACCCGCACGACGTCGCCGTCGACGGCGACGTCGTGGATCGGCGACAGGCCGCCGTTCTGCCACGGCGGATTCATCTGCATCGGCCGCACCAGCAGCGACAGGGTGCCGCTGACCGGGGTGGTGCCGGTGTTGCGCAGGCGATGGCGCAGCAGCGTCACCGGCTGGCCGTCGCGTTCGATCGTGAAGGTCTCGCTGCGCAGTTCCAGCCCCGGCTGCGGCGACCAGCGCACCGACGGCATCGGCTTCCAGCCGTCGCGCAAGGCGTGGGTCAGCGCATGGCCGTCGGCGCCGGCGGCGGTGCCGGAGGCGTCGCGCCACAGCGGCTGTACCAGCGGCGCGCCCTTCCACGCCTCCAGGTTGCCGTACTCGTCGAAGATCGATTTCTGCCGGCCGGCGTGGATGCCGACCGCGGTCCAATAGGTCTGCTGCATGTGCAGCGAGGCCGGGAACAGCGCGCGGGTGGTGCCGCGCTGCGCGGCGACCTGGTAGCGCTTCATCGGCGTCATCACCGCCTTCGGCCCCAGCAGGCGCAGGCGCGCCAGGGTCGGCGCGACGCCACCGGGCGCGGCGTCGACGCGCAGGCGCAGCGCGCGCACCGGCAG
>NZ_AQOJ01000652.1:0-1147 GCF_000364685.1 Xanthomonas sp. SHU 166 | reverse complement strand
GGGCGGTCGCCAGCACCTCGCCCAGCGGCGCGTGGCTGTAGCGCGCCAGCCAGCGCAGCGACTCCGCCAGTTCGCCGTGCAGCAGCGGCGCCGGGTCCAGCCACGCCAGTGCCGCGCGCAGGCCATCGGCGTCCTCGACCTGGCCGATCGCCGCCACCACCCCGCTCAGTTCGCGGTTGCCGAACGGCACCTGCACCCGGCGGCCGACGTCGCCGTCGGCGACCGTGCCCCCGGGCGGCGGCAGGTAGTCGAACACCTGCGGCAGCGGCACGGGCAGGGCGACGCGGAGCGTGGCGGCGGGGGAGGGCATCCGCCTAGTCTAGGGCGTGTCACCAATCCCGAGCATGCCGCGTTGGGTCTGGCAGGCGCGCAGCCGGCATTGCGGGCGCAGCGCCTAACTGGCCGTCAGGTCAAGCCGCGCGGCGTCGGCAGCGCGCCTGCCAGACCCAACCCGAAGGGCCGTGGTTGCGCGTGCCCGTGGCCGCGTCATCGCTCGGGCGTGGACGCACGTCCACTTCCTCGCTCTTCCTTGCCACAGGCACGCGCAATCACGGCGCGGCATGCTCGGGGATTGGTGACACGGCCCTAGCGGCCGCCGCAAAGTGGGTTCCGGGGGGCGGGAGTTGCGCGCGATTGCTGCCCGCAAAGTGATAAACCGGTCGTAAATGGCCGCCGCGCTTGGGGAATCGAATTTATCCACATCTGCTGTGGATAAAGCTGTGCATGACGGGCATGCTCCACGCCGTGAAGACGGACTCACAAGCCTCTGCCACGAGTTGGACAAAAAAGCGCCAATCGCATTTATTCTTTTCGAAACAACAGCTTGGCCGTGAAACACAGATGCAACATGGTTTCGCGGGGGCTTGACAAGACCTGTCGCAGGCCAATTTCCGGCGCTGTGCACAACCGGCCGTCGCGACGGCCGCGGGTGAGCCGATCGGGACGCCGCTGTCAAGCGCGCGGTGTGGCGGCTGCCTCGCTATCATCGCGCCGATGATGGAGTTCCGATGACCGCCGCGTCCCCTTCCGACGGCGTGGCCGCACCGCCCGCCCTGGCCGCGTTCCTGCGCGGCATCGAACGCCGCGCCGCGGTCCTGGCCGACCTGCAGAGCGGCCGGCCCGAACGCGGCATGCCGGCCCTGGCGGC
>NZ_AQOJ01000651.1:0-7857 GCF_000364685.1 Xanthomonas sp. SHU 166 | reverse complement strand
GCCGCCGCACCGGCCACCACGCCGACCGCCGCGCCGATCAAGGTGCCGAGCGGCCCGAACACGGTGCCGGCCAGCGCGCCCGCGGCCACGCCGCCAGCGGTGCCGCCGATGCCGACCCCGACCGGATGCGAACCCGGGGTGCCGGAAATCGGGTCGCGATTGAGATCGCGGGCTTTGTCGTTGTTGTCCATGGGAACGCTCCGTGGCGAAGGAAGGAAGCACCGGCCGCAGGCACATGGGCGGCGGCGGGTGTCGGCGCACAGTCGCAAGCGCGCGGTGAATCCGCCGTGGCACGGCAGTGAACCCGTGATGAGGGAGAGAGTGCGGCTTCGTCACCTGGACACAACGCCTACTGCGTCGCCCACCATGCAGCGCATGGCATGGAACCGGCCAAGACAGTGCTGCATCAAGCACGTCGGCGTATTCGGTACGACCGCGCACTGCGCGTCGCTGACGCATGCACCGTCACGACATGGCTGACGCAGTCAGATTGGGCGCCCACGGCGCATCCGCCTGCGCGATCGCGCACCCGCACGACGCCAAGGCATCGCCGGGTGGCGCTCCTGCCTCAGCCGCGGCGCCAGACCAGGCAGCGGTTGTTGGCCGGCATCGCCATGTCTTCCTGCAACGTCAGGCCCTGCGCCTGCGCCAGCGCGTCCACCGCCTCGGCATCGCGGATGCCGCTGGCCGGGTCGCGCGCCTTCAGCCACGCATCGAAGTCGCGATTGCTGTCGCTGGTGAAGGCGCCGCCGTAGTTGAAGGGGCCGTAGACCACCAGCATGCCGTCGGCGCTGTTTGCCAGCAGTTGGCCGACGCCGGCGAAGAACGCCTGCACCGCGTCCCAGCCCATGATGTGCAAGGTATTGGAGGTGAACACCGCATCGTAGCCGGTGCGCGGCCACGGCCCCTCGCGCACGTCCAGCGCCAGCGCCGGCGGCGTGTTCGGCAGCGCCGCCGCCTCCAGCCACTGCGCGATGCCGGGCAGGTGCTCGGCGCGCTCGCTGCATTGCCAGGTCAGCTGCGGCAGCGCCGCGGCGAAATGCACCGCGTGCTGGCCGGTGCCGCTACCGATCTCCAGCACCTGGCGACGACCGGCGAAGTGCCGCTGCAGCACCTGCAGGATCGGATCGCGGTTGCGGTCGCAGGACGGGGCGTAGGGTCGATCGCTCATCGTGTCGTGCACCTGTGTGTGCCATTGCGCGCCGCGACGGCGCGCACCAGTGCGAATGGCAGCAGCTGACGGCTCATCCGCGCGAGCGCACGAAGATGCGCTTGCCGCCGCCCTCGTTGCCGCGCTCCTCCAGTTCGAAATGCGTCGACAGCCGGCGCAGCAGGTCGCTGAGCTTCTTGTGGCCGTACAGGCGCGGATCGAAATCCGGCCGCACCTTGTTCAGATAGCTGCCGACGCTGCCGAGCCCGGCCCAGCCCTGGTCGTCGGAGGCTTCCTCGATGGCCTGGCGCAGCAGGGTCAGCGGCGCCTGCTTGGTCTCGGTCGCGGCGGGCGTCGGCTCGGGTTTGGCCGGCGTCGCGGCCGGCTTCTTGCGGCCCTTGGCCGCAGGCTTGGCGGCCGCAGCGGCAGGCTTGGCCGGTTCGGCGGCGCTGGCCTCGCTGCGCAGCACTTCGGTGTAGATGAACTTGTCGCAGGCCTGCACGAACGCATCCGGGGTCTTGCGTTCGCCGAAGCCGTACACGGTCGGTCCTTCCTCGCGCAGGCGCTGCGCCAGGCGGGTGAAGTCGCTGTCGCTGGAGACCAGGCAGAAGCCGTCGAAGCGGCCGGTGTAGAGCAGGTCCATCGCATCGATGATCAGCGAGCTGTCGGTGGCGTTCTTGCCGCTGGTGTAGGCGAACTGCTGCACCGGGCTGATCGAGTGCTTCAGCAGCGCCTGCTTCCACTGGGTCATGCGCGTGCTGGTGAAATCGCCATAGATGCGCTTGACGCTGGCCAGGCCGTACTTGGCGACTTCGGCGAGCAGGCCTTCGATCACCGACGGCTGCGCGTTGTCGGCATCGATCAGCACCGCCAGCCGTGGCTGGTCGTCGTCGCTGTCGGAACGGTGGCGGGTTTTCATGGCGTGCACCTGCGGCAAGGAAAGATCGGGAGAAGCGTGGCGGCGGCCACCACTGTGCCAGCGCGCGCTGCCCACAGCCAGCGCAACGCGGCGACCGCCATGGCTCATCGCCCGGCCGGCAACGCCTCGTAGGCCTGGCGTACCGCCGCCTCGCCGTAGCGGCGCTCCAGCCGGCGCACGATGAAGTGGCCGCGCGCCATCGCCTGGAAGTGCGAGATGAACACCGTGTTGAGCAGCGCGCCGCTGGCCGCGCCGACCAGCGGCACCGCCTGCGCCGCCAGCTTCTCGCTGACCGTGACCGAGAACTTGGCGGCGATGCGCGACAGCAGCGACACCAGCACCGGCGCGCCCTTGCTGCCCAGGCCGTGCGCGGCGATGTACTGCGCCGCGGCGCTGAGCTGCTGCGCCATCGCCGCGCGCACCGCGAAGTAGCCCGATTCGCTGCCGTCGTCGCGGTGGCTGCGGCCGCCGTGCGCCAGCACCTCCAGACACGCGAGGGCGGTCGCCGGGTCGTCCAGGCGCTCGCCCTCGGCGCGGGCGATATCGGCGATCGAACGCAGCATCAACGTGGTGGTCAGCGGCAGTTCCACCACCAGCCCGGGCAGGCCGAAGAAGCCGCCGGCCGCACCGGTCGCCGCCACCGCGGCGCCATGCAGGCGCGGCCGTGCGCGTTCCGGCGCCTGCCCACGCAGGGTCAGCAGCGCCGAGCGCAACGCCATCCGCAGCGCACGCTGGCTGACCGCATCGATGCGCGAGGACAACAGTTTCGGCAGGCGCTTGTTGATCAGCGCCTCGATCGGCGCGCCCACCGCATTGGCGATCTTCGCCGCCAGGCCGGGGTGTTCCAGCAGGGCGCGCGCCTGGGCCAGGTCGCGGTGGTCGGCGGCATCCATCACGGGGACGGGCAATAGCGAGGTCATGGCTGAAGCTCGTGGCGAGGGAGGCGACAGCATGCACCGGGCCGCCCCGGCATGGTGTCGAGGGACGATGACCGGTGCGGGACGTTAAGGAATCGCGCGGCCGGAACGCGTGATCGGGATTGAGGCAGGCCCCTGACGTACACCGCGCCTGCGTCTGGCCCACGCGGCGCCGGGCGCGGTCCAGACAGGACGGCCGGTCCACCACTAGGCCAAGCGTGGCGCCCTGGCCCCGGCGACATCGCGCCGGTCCACCGAACTGGCCATGGCCCAAGGTGGCAGGATCGGCGCTGCAGAGGCAGCCGTCATAGCGGCGGTTGCATGCCCCGCGACCCACGCTGTAAACCCGCTTCTCGTATCGCAGGCAACGACTGGCCGGCCAGACCAGCTACCCCTGCACGCACTGAGCCAGGTAGTCGCGCAGGCGCTCCTGCAGATGGGGCACGGCCTGGGGATGGGCGAGAAATTCGGCCACGGGCATCAGCAGCCACCCCCGGCCTTCATCGCCGAAGCGGATGCTGGCGATCTCGACACAACTCAGGCGGCCAACGAACAACCAGCTCGGCAGGCACCCGGGCTGCAGGGACGGATAGCAGCGGCCCCAGGTCAGCCTGTCTTCCTCCAGCACTAGGCCGAACTCCTCCTGCAGTTCGCGCAGAGCGCAGCGCTCGGGGCTCTCGTCGTCCTCGCGGCCGCCGCCAGGCAGGTCCCAGAGTCCCGGCCAGGGAATCTCCGGCTTCACATCGCGCTGGTACACCAGCAGCGCGTCGTCGCACAGCAGCGCCAGCTTGGCGCCGTTGAACGGTTGCATGACGTCCTCCGCGGTAGGTAAAGGGCCAGTATGGACGCGATGCACGCCTCGATGTGCGCCAGGCCACTTCGCGCGCGTCTCAACATATCCCACACGCCTAGATCCGCTCCAGCGCGCGCTGGTGGGTGCGCGGTCCGAACCGGCCTACCACCGTGGCGGCCATCAGCAGGCTGGCGGCGATGCAGGCGAGCACGCCGCGGTGGCCGGTGCGCTCCAGCAGCATGCCGATCAGCAGGCTGCTGGCGGCCGTGGACAGGCGGCTGAAGGAGTAGCAGAAGCCGACCGCGCGGGCGCGCAGCGCGGTGTGAAACAGTTCGGCCTGGTAGCCGTGATAGGCGAAGCTCATCCAGGCATTGCAGAAGGTGACCGCCGCGCCGCAGGCGATCAGCAGCAGCGGCTGGCTCTGCCAGGCGAACAGCAGGCCGAACAGCATCGCGCCCAGCGCCGACACCACCACCTGCCACTTGTTCTCCCAGCGCTGCGCCACGCCGATCAGCAGCAGCGGCGCCAGTGGATACGCCAACGAGATGGCGAAGGCGTAGCCCAGGCCGTGCACGCTGTCGGCGCCCTGGCGCGCCAGCAGCGCCGGCAACCAGTTGCCGAAACCGAAGAAGCCGATCGCCTGGAAGATGTGGAAGCTCACCAGCATCGCCATGCGGCGCCGGTACGGGGGCTGCCACAGCGCGGACAGTTGCGGCGTGGGCGCGGCCGGCGCCGAGGCCGGCTCGGGTGCGGGCAAGGGCCGCCCCAGGTCGGCGGTACAGCGCGCTTCCAGCCGCTGCAGCACCGCGTCGGCCTCGGCGTGGCGGCCCTGCGTGGCCAGCCAGCGTGGCGACTCCGGCAAACGGCTGCGCAGCCACCACACCGCCAGCGCGAAGCCACCGCTGAGCAGCGCCACCCAGCGCCAGCCGCTCAGGCCCAGCGGTGCGTGCGGCACCAGCGCCCAGGCGCTCAACGCCACCGCCGGCACCGCCAGGAACTGCAGGCAGAACGCCAACGCGAACGCAGCGCCGCGCATCTGCCGCGGCACCATTTCCGACAGATAAGTATCGATGGTGACCAGTTCCACACCCAGGCCGATGCCGACCACCCCGCGCCACAGGATCACCCCCAGCGCGTTGTGCTGCAGGCCCATCGCCACCGTGGCCACGCAGTACCAGAGCAGCGCGAAGGAGAACACCGCGCGGCGTCCGAAACGATCGACCAGCGGGCTGAGCAGGCTCGCGCCGAGGAACAGGCCCAGGAACGTCGCCGAGGCGAACGCGGCCTGGTCGGCAATTCCGAACACGCCGGCAGCGCCCTCGGCGAAGATGCCGTCGCGCAGCAGGCCGGGGCTGAGGTAGGCGGTCTGGAACAGGTCGTACAGTTCGAAGAAGCCGCCCAGCGCCAGCAGCGCGACCAGGCGCCACAGGCTGCGGGTCGGCGGCAGGCGCTCCAGGCGCGCCGCCACCAGGGCGACGGGATCGGAAGCGGCAACGGCGGCATCGCGCATGCGGGCAGGTCCTGGGGGAGGGATCGCGCCGCCGCATGCTGCCCGATCCGCCGCCGCGCGCGCCACCGCGTCGGGTCGAAACTGCCAACCGCGCCGCATCGGCGTTCAGCCGGATGTCGGCTTCGGCGCGGCCGGCCGCTGCGGGCGCCGATGGCGCGTCAGCGCAGGAACAGGATGTCCAGATCGCGCTCGGGCACGAAGTCGCGCTGGCGGAATTCGAAAGTGAGCGCATCGGTGCGCTGCAGTTCGCCGTCGAAGCACAGGCTGAGCAGGTCGCCGGGGGCGCGCTTCTTCAGGGTCAGGTGGAAGTCCTGGATCGGCCCCTT
Organism: Xanthomonas sp. SHU 166; assembly: GCF_000364685.1. NCBI lineage: Bacteria > Pseudomonadati > Pseudomonadota > Gammaproteobacteria > Lysobacterales > Lysobacteraceae > Xanthomonas > Xanthomonas sp. SHU 166. Next base: position 2,242 of record NZ_AQOJ01000651.1, on the reverse strand, counting down.
CCAGTTGGCGCCGGTGCGCAGCACGTAGCGCAGGTTGCTCCACTGCAGGCCGTTGCCGCCGGCGCGGCGACGCAGGCGCTGTTGGGTGGCGGCGTCCAGGCAGGTGCTTTTGGCGTACTCGCCGATCAGGTCGCTGGCCGGCATCGGCACGCCGGTGGCGACGCTGGGCACGTAGCTGTGGCGGATCGCCACCGTGCCGCCGGCGGAAAAGCGCTGCTGCCAGACGAAGTACTCGCTGAGGGTGAAGCGCGGCTGCCCGTCGGCGTCGAACCAGCGCGCGGGCAGCGGCTTGCGCCCGGCCGGGACGGTGCCGCCCTCGACATACTCGGCCAGGTCGTCCGGCGTCCAGCCGCTGGCCGCCCAGGCGCGCGAGATGTCGCTGCCGTCCAGCTTCGCCACCAGCCGGCGCTCGGTGCGCACCGGCTTGCCGTCCACCCACAGCCTGAAGTCGGTGAGCGCGCTGTGGTCGGCCATGCCGAAGTACATCGGCGGCATCGGGAAGGCGATCGGCACCAGCAGCTCGCGCGTGCTGGTGTTGGTGAACACGTAGTCCACCTGCACCCGCTCCTCGCTGATGAACAGGTCTTCCTTGCTCATGCGGATGTCCGGCTGGCGGATCAGTTCGATGGAGCCATTGGCGTCGCCGATGCTGCTGTCGTTGGCGAAGGCGGCAGCGGCCGCGAGCAGCAAGGACGACAACAGCAGGGGCAGCAGGCGGCGCGGCGAGACGTTGGCGGTCATGGAGTCGGCGGTCGGCGAAGAAAGGCGCCGCGGCCGCAGCACGGCAGCGGGGAACGGGCGGGCGCCATGGTAACCGCGGCGGCATGGCCCGCCGCATCGCGCCCTGCCGCTGCGTTTGCTACGGTAGCCGGCGCCGTCACGGGGGGAAGGCCATCGCCATGTTCAGAGCATTCGCAACGCTGGCGCTGCTGGCGTCCGCCGGGCTGGCCGCGGCGCAGGCGCCAGGCCAGCGCAGCTACGCCAATCCGATCGACCTGGATTACCGCTACAACTTCGAGCAACTCAACGAAGGCATTTCCTATCGCACCGGCGCCGATCCGGTGTTCGTGCGCTTCGGCGACGCCTACTATCTGTTCCAGACCCTGGCCGACGGCTACTGGCGCTCCAGCAACCTGCTCGACTGGCAGTTCGTCACGCCCAGCCGCTGGCCGTTCGAGAGCATCGTCGCGCCGGCGGTGGTGGCCGACGACGACCGCCTGGTGATCATGCAGTCGGCCTTCGAACCGCGCCCGCTGCTGCAGACCCGCGACCCGGCCAGCGGCAAGCTCGACTTCCTGACCCGGCTGCTGCCCAAGCTGCCGCGCGCCCAGCCGATCGGCACCGAGATGAAGGGCCGCCCGCTCAGCGACGTGCCGCCCGGCCCCTGGGACCCGGACCTGTTCATCGACGACGACGGCCAGTGGTACCTGTACTGGGGCTCGTCGGACCGCTATCCGCTGTATGGCATCGCCATGGATCGCAACGCGCAGGGGTTCGCCTTCCGCGGCGTGCCGACGCCCTTGCTCGCGCTGGACCCGGCGCAGCACGGCTGGGAGCGCTTCGGCCCCGACCATCGCGGCGCCCGCTTCCCCGACGGCAGCCCGATCGGCAGCTTCCTGGAAGGCGCCTGGATGACCAAGACCGGCGGCCGCTACTACCTGCAGTACGGCGCGCCCGGCAGCGAGTACAACGCCTACGCCAACGGCGTGTACGTCGGCGAGCACCCGCTCGGCCCGTTCGTCTATGCGGCGTACAACCCGGTGGCCTACAAGCCCGGCGGCTTCATGCAGGGCGCCGGCCACGGCTCCACCTTCCAGGACGCGCACGGCAACTGGTGGAACAGCGGCACCGCCTGGATCGGCGCCAACTGGACCTTCGAACGGCGCATCGTGCTGTTCCCCGCCGCGTTCGCCGCCGACGGACAGATGCGCGTGTCGACCCGCTTCGGCGATTTCCCGCACTGGATGCCGGACGGCCCGGCGGCCGACCCGGAGGCGCTGTTCACCGGCTGGATGCTGCTGTCCTACCGCAAGCCGGCCACCGCCTCGTCCACCCTGGACGGCTTCGCCGCCGACCGCGCCACCGACGAGGACCCGCGCAGCTACTGGGTGGCCGCGCGCAACGCGCCCGGCGAGACCCTCACCGTGGACCTGGGCGGGGAACGCAGCGTGCGCGCGGTGCAGGTCAACTTCGCCGACTACCGTGCCGGCCGCTACGGCGATGCGCCGGACATCTACACCGC
>NZ_AQOJ01000650.1:0-2234 GCF_000364685.1 Xanthomonas sp. SHU 166 | reverse complement strand
GCGCCGCCCGCCGCGACCGGCCCAACGCCTACCTGCAATTGCCCGCGCCGGTGCGCACCCGCTACATCCGCTACGTGCACGGCCACGTCGGCGCCGCCCACCTGGCGATCAGCGACCTGCGCGTGTTCGGCAACGCCGACGGCGCCCCGCCGCCGGCGCCGACCGGTGTTGTCGCGCAGCGCGAGGCCGACCGCCGCAATGCCCGCGTGCACTGGCAGGCGGTGCCCGGCGCCGTCGGCTACAACGTGCGCTGGGGCCTGCGCGCCGACCGCCTCAACCTCACCTACCAGGTGTTCGCCGACCGCGGCACCGACCTGGAGATCCGGGCGCTGAACCGCGACCAGGACTACGTGTTCGCCGTCGAAGCCTTCGACGAGCGCGGCGTCTCCCCGCTGAGCGCCCGCATCGCCGTGCCATGAAGCCATCACCGCCTTCCCGTATGCTTGGCCCCACCTCGACCGCGCACCGGCGATGCGGCGCGCGGCAGGATCGGTTGCCGATCGAAGGAGAAGGACGATGCACCAGCACCAGGGAACCCAGCACCAGCGCCGGCTGCGCGCCTGGCTGATCGCCGCGATGGTCGCCGGCGTGTGCGGCAGTGCCGCCGCGCAGCAGACCGACCCGCGCGATGCGCAACTGCAGCAACAGCAGCGCCTGCTGCAGCAGCAGGCCCAGCAGATCCAGCAGATGCAGCAGCAACTGCAGCAGATGCCGCCGGCCGGCACCGAAGCCGCTGCACCGCGCGATGGCCTGTCCGCCACCTACCACGACTGCCGCAAGCAGGCGCAGGGCCTGGACGAGAGCCGCCGCTGCATCCAGCGCGAACAGCGCGTGCAGCAGGAGCGCCTGGACCGCGCCTACGACAAGCTGCGCTACCGCATCAGCGGTACCGACCGGTCCCGCCTGATGGACGCGCAGTCCACCTGGCAGCAGTCCAACGAACAGGCCGCCAACCTGGACCGGGCGCTCGGCGCACGCGGCCAGGAGGCGGGCCTGCAAAGCGCCGAAGCCACCCTGCGCCGGATCAGCTCCCGCGCCGACGAACTGGAAGGCTATACGCGCGGCGGGCGTTGAGGGCGCGGTCGCGTCAACCCTCCACCACACCCTGCGATCCGTCGAAGACGCCCGTGCACGCCTACGACATCGAACCCGGAGATTGGCACGACGGCGCGCCCACTCCCGACAGCGACGGCTGGTGCTTCGGCCTGCCGCCGGGCATCGCCGCGGCGCAATGGCCGCTGGATCCGTGGAGCGGCTATCCGATGCAGCACGGCTTCACCCTGCGGCTGCCACCGGACTACCGCGTGCACGGCCCGGACATCGTCGCGGTGTCGTTCTTCGCCACCGCGCCGGACCATAACGACGGCGGCCCGGCCGGAACAGTGGACGGGATGCACGCCGCGATCGCCACGCCTGCGCAGGCGCTGGCCGACCCGGCGCTGCAACCGTTCCGCGAACGCGCGCTGCAGGCCCACCCGCGGCTGCGGCGCATGCAGGACCTGCTGGACTGCGCCTATGCGCTGATCCTGCTGCGGCAGGAAGAGGTGGATGGCGCGCCATGCCGACCGCCGCCGCTGGTGGACAGCCCGTTGCTGCAGCAGACGCCGCCGCCGGAATGGCTGCAGGTCGGAAGCGCGACAGTATGCGAGGCGTGGGACGCGCGCAGCGTGCCGCTGCCGCAGGCGCCGGACCGTTTCGCCCTGCATCGTCCGCTGCGGCTGCGCCGGCGCGAGCACGATCCCAATGCCGGCGTACCGCCGCGCGAGACGTTCGGCGACGCGCCCGATCCCGGCGGCTATCAGCCGTTCTACTACTGGCAGGACGGCGTGGTCAGCCGCGAGCACTACCGCGAACACGACTGGGCCGCCGGCCACGCCATCAACCACCTCGGCGGCACCATGCGCCCGATACAGGGCATCCCGGACTTCAGCCCGTACTACATCGAGTTCGACGAGGCCTTCGGCGGCTACAACTTCGGCGGCGGCATCGCGCAACTGGACATCCAGGACCTGCGATTGGACTGGGCCTGCGGCTGAGGTCGCCGAGGTGGGCGACGCTTGCGCGGCGGCGCGCTCACGGCCCCGCTGCGCAGCCCCCGCCCTGTTCCGTGCACACCTTCATGGCGCGTTGCAGTTCGGCCTCGCTCAGCTGTGGAGGTGGCCGCGCGACGGCAGCCTGGACCTGCTCGGGGCCGCCGGTCAGCGCGTGCAGGCCCTTGGCCGCCTTGCCGGCAA
>NZ_AQOJ01000649.1:0-1204 GCF_000364685.1 Xanthomonas sp. SHU 166 | reverse complement strand
CCCTGTGCGCCGCCCTTCGGGTTTTTCCCCGCCGTGGCTGCCGCGCCGAGGGGACCCCGGTAAATCAACAGCAACAGCAACAGCAACAGCAACATCGGCTACTTGCCTACGTACGCCGCGACACTTGATCACCCACTGCAAACTGAGCACTTATTCCCGCACATCGCGCTGCGCCCACAGGCGATACCAGCAAAAGCCTCAGACACAAAAAACCCGGCCGAAGCCGGGCTTTTCGTCGGTGCGTCGCGCGCCGGACTAGCGACCGCCGCGCCACTCCGGGACCGGCATCGCATCCACCGGCACCGTCGGATTGGTTTCTTCCTCGCGCAGATAGGCCGGCAGATCGTCGTCCTGACGCTTGTGTCCGCGCATGTCGCTCTCGATCTGATAGTTGCGGCGCTGCAGCCACGCATCGCGGGTCAGCTGGTACTCGTCCGGCGCCTGGTCGCGCAGACTGTCCAGCGACAGCAACTGCGCGCGCGTGTCGACCAACTGCAGGCCCTGCAGACCGATGCGCACCCGGTCTTCCTCGATCTGCTGCAGCGGCGACAGCGGCGCGTCGCCGACCAGGCCGAACGCATCGCGCACCGTGCGCGGGCCGAACAACGGCAGTTCCAGGTAACGCGAGCGGCGCCAGCCCCACACACCCAGAGTCTGGCCGAAGTCCTCGCTGCGCCGCGGCAGGTTGGCGTCGGTGGCCGGGTCGAAGATGCCGCCGATACCCAGCGTGCTGTTGATCAGGAACCGGCTCAGGGTCTGCCCCGCCTGCAGCGGACGGCCCTGCAGCAGCTGGTTGACCATGGTCAGCGGCGAACTGAGGTTGTCGAAGAAGTTGGTCACGCCCAACCGCACCGGCCGCGGCACCACGTTGACGTAGGCGCGTGCCAGCGGCCGCGCCACGCCACGGTCGACCACGTTGTTGAAGGCGTGCACCTTGCGGTTGAACTTCTCCCACGGATCGTAGCTCTGCGGTGCAGGCACGCCCTCCGGCAGGGTTGGATCGGCGACTGGGTTGTACGGGTCGCCGCCGTACAGCGCGGCGTAGTCGTCCTCGGCCGAGGTCGGCGTGCCGTTGGCCGACGCGGCGCCCGGGGCAGCACTCGCCGGCGGTATCGCCGCAGGCGCGCTTGCCGATGCCGGCGCGGCGCCGGTGTCCATGCCGGTGGCGCTGTCTGCGGTCGCCGGCGCGGCGTGCGCATCGGGA
>NZ_AQOJ01000648.1:0-328 GCF_000364685.1 Xanthomonas sp. SHU 166 | reverse complement strand
CGGAAAAGCTCTTCGCCCGCCTCAACGGCGCCTTGCCGGGGCTGGTGGACCGCAGTTTGAAAGCGCAGTTGCCCGTGGTGCGCCGGCATGCCGCGCGCGCTCCTTCCCGATTTGGAGATGCCCGATGAACGTCCGTCTGCGTGCGCTGTCGTTGTTGCTTGCGCTGTCGCCGCTGGGGGCGGCCGTCGCCGCCGCGCCGCTGACGCCGGCAGTGGTCGCGGTGCGCGACCAGTGGGCCCAGGTCGCCTACCAGACGCCGAAGCCGCAGCGCCTGCAGGCCTATGCCAACCTGGCCGCGCAGGCGGCCGCCGCCCGCCAGGCGGCGCCG
>NZ_AQOJ01000647.1:0-348 GCF_000364685.1 Xanthomonas sp. SHU 166 | reverse complement strand
GGGCGCCGTCATCGGCGCGGCGGCGGGATCGGTCGGGGCGGGCGGCAGCAGCACCTGCGCCTGCGGTTGCAGCTTCAGCAGGGCCGACCAGTCCTGGCGATTGAAGTCGCACAGTTCCTCGTGGCCGGGCGTGCATTCGAGTGCGGCGCCTTCGTCGTTCTGGTCCTGCGCCAGCGGCGCATCCAGTTGCAGGCGCCCGCTGCGGTCCAGCTTGAGCTTGCGCATGGTCACCGCGTTGAACACGTTGCCGCCGATCAGGTACAGGGTCTGGTCGCCGCCGACATTGGCCGCGACCACGATGTCGCAATGCGATTCCCACGGCAGCGGGCGGCCGCGCGCCAGCGCCTC
>NZ_AQOJ01000646.1:0-1538 GCF_000364685.1 Xanthomonas sp. SHU 166 | reverse complement strand
CCGGCGGTGCCGACCGGCTGCCGGCGTCCGCGCAGGAAGCACAGCAGATCGCCGGGGGCAGGCTTTTCCTGCTGCGGGTCGGCGAAGCGATAGGGCAGGCCGTCGGCGCCGGCCTGGTAGGCGGCGCGGATGTAGTCGATATGCCGGATCGAGGTGTGGAAGCCGGCCACGCCGGCGCGCACCATCACGTAGGACACGAAGGCTGCCGACCACGGGTTGTCGACGATGAAGGCGCGGCAGTCGTTTTCGCGGTAGCGCGACCCGTCCAGCTGCTGGCAGCTCTCCGCACCGTCGAAGCGGCCCATTGCGCCCAGCGTGCCGCTGTCGCGCCAGTAGGCGGCGACGCGCTGCCAGGCTTCGATGCCGTCGTCGGCAAGGTCGGCGCGCTCGGCCTCGGTCACGCGTAGGCCGGCCAGGCGGCCGTCGCGATCGATGAACGGGCGCCACCACAGCCGGTGCTCGTTGCAGGCGGTGCGCACGATCGCCACCGCCGCCGGGGTCAGGCCGAAGCGCGGCGGCAGATCGCAGACTTCCGCGGCCGCGGCGCGGCCGGCGGGAAACAGGGCGGCGACACACAGCAGCGCGAACCAGGGGCGGAACATCGGCGAACTCGGTGGGGACGGGGAAGCGCGCAGCGTCGCAGAGCGGCGTTGGCGAGGCCGTGAAGTGTAGGGCGTGCCGCGCGATCCAGGCAGATCGCGCCGTGCTGGCTAGCGCGTTTGCTGGCGGATCAGCGCTTCGCGGTTCGCCCTTGGCGTGGCAGGACTCATCCAGCGGGGAATGACGCGCTCAACGTCCCTAATGCGTCATGCATACAGGCGTGCGCCACGAAGGTGTGTCCGCGTTCGCAGGTGGTGGATTCGCCGTGCGATCGCCTCGTCCGCGCGGCTCTAGCCGCCTACTGCGGCGGCGTTCCGAGTTTCAGCGACAGATCCACGGCCTGCACATGCTTGGTGAGTGCGCCGATGGAGATGCAGTCGACGCCGTCCTGCGCGATCGCGCGCACCGCCTCCAGGTCGACGCCGCCGGAGACTTCCAGCGGAATCGCGCGATTGAATGGTGCGGCCGCGGCGATCGCCACCGCGTCGCGGCGCTGTTCCGCAGTGAAGTCGTCGATCAGGATGCGATCGCAGCCGGCCTGCAGCGCTTCGCGCAACTGCTCCAGAGTTTCCACCTCGACCACCAGCGGCAGCGCCGGCCATTGCGCGCGCGCGGCGGCCACCGCCGCAGGCAGCGAACCGGCGGCGTGGATGTGGTTCTCCTTGAGCATTACCGTGTCGTACAGGCCGATGCGGTGGTTGCTGCCGCCGCCGCAGCGCACCGCGTACTTCTGCGCCAGGCGCAGGCCGGGCAGGGTCTTGCGCGTGTCCAGGATGCGCGCGCCGGTGCCGGCGACCGCGGCCACGTAGGCGGCGGTGGCGGTGGCGGTGGCCGACAGGGTCTGCAGGAAGTTCAGCGAGGCGCGCTCGGCGCTGACCAGGGCGCGACTGCGCCCTTGCAGCAACGCCAGCACCGTGCCGGCGGCCACGCGCTGGCCT
>NZ_AQOJ01000645.1:0-3171 GCF_000364685.1 Xanthomonas sp. SHU 166 | reverse complement strand
AGCTCCGCGGCGGGCGCCTGCGGCGGCGCCATGTCGCGGCTCATTTGGCCGGGAAGTTGGCGAGCTGGGCGGTGCCGATGGCCTCTTCGGCCAGCAGCACCGGGATGCCGTCGTCGACGCGGAACACCTGCTTGCGGTCGCGGGTGATCAGGGCTTCGCGCAGCGGTTGCGCCTGCGCACTGCCATCGGCGCGCTGCACGCCGCCGGCGGCGATGGCGCGGTTCAGCGACTCCAGGCCGCGCGCCTCCAGCAGCGCCAGCGGTTGGCGGGTGTCGGGCGAGCACAGCAGGTCGAGCAGTTTGCGGTCCATCCGGTCTTCGTCTTGCGTGGAAGACGGCTAGAATACGTCTTTAAGGCAGGGGACGGCCATGACCTCCAAGCAAACCGCGCCGCTCGTCGGCATCGTGATGGGTTCCCGCTCCGACTGGGAGACCATGCAGCATGCGGCGCAGAAACTCGATGCGCTGGGTGTGCCCTATGAAGTGAAGGTGGTGTCGGCGCACCGCACCCCCGACGTGTTGTTCTCCTATGCCGAGCAAGCGGCTGGGCGCGGCCTGCGCGCGATCGTGGCCGGCGCTGGCGGCGCCGCGCACCTGCCGGGCATGCTCGCGGCCAAGACCGCGGTTCCGGTGCTAGGCGTGCCGGTGCAGTCCAAGGCGCTCAACGGCATGGACTCGCTGCTGTCGATCGTGCAGATGCCGGCCGGCATCCCGGTGGCCACCTTCGCGATCGGCAATGCCGGCGCGGCTAACGCCGCGCTGTTCGCCGCGGCGATGCTGGCCCACGACCACGCTGAGATCGGTGCCGCGCTGGGCGAGTTCCGTCAGCGCCAGACCGACGACGTGATGGCCAAGGACGATCCGCGCCAATGACCACCGTCGGTATTCTCGGGGCGGGGCAGTTGGCACGGATGATGGCGGTGGCCGGCGTGCCGCTGGGCCTGCGCTTCGCGCTGCTGGATCCGGCAGCCGATGCCTGCGCCGGACAGGTCGCGCCGCTGCGGGTCGGCGACTACGCCGACCGAGCCGCGCTGGCCGCGTTCGCGGACGCGGTCGACGTGGCGACCTTCGATTTCGAGAACGTGCCCGCGGATAGCGCGGCTGCCCTGGCCGGGCAGGTGCCGGTGTTCCCGAGCCCGGATGCGCTGGCCGTGGCGCAGGATCGCCTGGCCGAGAAGACCTTGTTCCGCGAGCTCGGCATTCCCGTGCCGGCGTTCGCCGCGATCGACACCCGCGCCGATCTGGACGCGGCGCTGGCGCAGGTCGGCACGCCGTGCATCCTCAAGACCCGCCGGCTCGGCTACGACGGCAAGGGCCAGTTCCGCATCGTCTCCGCCGCCGATGCCGATGCGGCCTGGGCGGCGCTGGGCGCGCAGGCGGCCAGCGTCGGCCTGATCGCCGAGGCGTTCGTACCGTTCCAGCGCGAGGTCAGCGTGGTGGCGGTGCGCGGCCGCGACGGCGAGTTCCGCACCTGGCCGCTGACCGAGAACTGGCATGTGCACGGCGTGCTGTCGGCCAGCCTGGCGCCGGCGCAGGCCGATGTCGCGCTGGAGCAGGCGGCGGTGGCGCATGCGCGTGCCCTGGCCGAACGCCTTCAATATGTGGGCGTGTTCGCGCTGGAACTGTTCTGCCGCGACGGCGAACTGCTGGCCAACGAGATGGCCCCGCGCGTGCATAACTCCGGCCACTGGACCATCGAAGGCGCGGAGACCTCGCAGTTCGAGAATCACCTGCGCGCGGTGCTGGGGCTGCCGCTGGGCTCCACGCGCATGTGTGGCCATGCCTGCATGCTCAACTGGATCGGCGCGATGCCCGACGCCGCACCGGTCCTGGCGCAGCCCGGCGGGCATTGGCACGACTACGGCAAGCAGCCGCGCGAAGGCCGCAAGGTCGGCCACGCCACCCTGCGCGAGGACACGCCGGAGGCGCTGGCGCTGGCCCTGCAGACCGTGGGCGCGCAACTGCAGCGCGAGGCCCAGGTCGCCCCGGTGGTCGCCGCGTTGCGCGGCGAGCGCTGAACCAGCAGCAGGAGCGCCCAGGCCACGCCTGGGCCAGGAACCGGCAGCCACGGCCGCCGCTCCTGCGAATCCCCAATCCCGACTCCCCAATCCCCGCTCAACGCAGATTGGACGCCGCGAACTCCCAATTGACCAGCTTCCAGAACGCCTGCAGATAGCGCGCGCGGTCGCCGGGATGGTCGATGTAGTAAGCGTGTTCCCAGATGTCGCAGCCGAGCAGCGGCGTGTCGTCGCCGGTCAGCGGGGTGCCGGCGTTGGCGGTGCTGACCACGGCCAGGTTGCCGTCGGGACGCTGCACCAGCCAGACCCAGCCCGAACCGAACAGCGCCAGGGCCATGCGCTCGAACTCGGCCTTGAACCGCGCCACGTCGCCGAAACTCCTGGTCAGGCGCTCGCCGAGCGCGCCGCCCGGTTCGCCGCCGCCGCGCGGGCGCAGGCCGCGCCAGTAGAACTCGTGATTCCAGACCTCGGCCGCTTCCTGGAACAGCCGGCCCTGCGCGCGCCGCAGCAGGTCCGGCAGCGCCAGCTCGGCCAGGTCGCTGCAGGCGAGCCGCGCATTGAGCCGTTCCACCAACGCGCGCTGGTGCTGGCCGTGGTGCTGTTCCACCGCGGCGGCGGACAGGTGCGGGGCCAGCGCCGCGGCGGCGTAAGGCAGGGGAGCGAGTTCGATGGGCATGGATCCTCTGGCGGTTTCGGGCGCGCGTCGCGGTACTGCCGCGCGCAGGGCTTACACTATGCGGCTACGCGAGAGTCTAGCCGACCGCCAAGGTCGTTCTTTCGCCCCAGCAGGAGAGAACCCGCATGCAGGTGATGGAGCGCATCCAGGCCGACGTCGAACGCCATCCCATCGTGTTGTTCATGAAGGGCACGCCGCAGTACCCGATGTGCGGCTTTTCCAGCCGCGCGTTGCAGGCGTTGCTGGCCGCCGGCGCCGACCGCCTGCACACCGTCAACGTGCTCGACGAGCCGGAGATCCGGGCCAATCTGCCGCGCTATTCGAACTGGCCGACGTTCCCGCAGCTGTTCATCCATGGCGAGCTGATCGGTGGCTGCGACATCACCATGGAGCTGTTCGAGTCCGGCGAGTTGCAGCGCATCGTGACCGAGGCCTACCAGTCGTGAGTGCGCCTGCGTCGCCGCAGGCCGGCGCGCTG
>NZ_AQOJ01000644.1:0-8217 GCF_000364685.1 Xanthomonas sp. SHU 166 | reverse complement strand
TGTGGCCGCGCCCGAGGACGCTGCGCCGCTGCTGCAGGCGCAGGGCCTGGCCCGGCGCGGCCAGTTGCAGCCGGTCGACCTGCAACTGCGCCAAGGCCAAGTGCTGGGCCTGGCCGGCCTGCTCGGCGCCGGCCGCACCGAACTGGCGCGGTTGCTGTTCGGGCTGGACCGTGCCGATCGCGGCCGCGTGGCGATCGACGGCCGCGACGTGGCGCTGCGCGGCCCACCCGACGCGATCGCCCACGGCCTGGCGCTGTGCCCGGAAGAACGCAAGACCGAGGGTATCGTCGCCGAACTGTCGGTGCGCGAGAACATCGTGCTGGCCCTGCAGGCGCGCATGGGCCTGCGCCGGTTCCTGGCGCCGGCCGAGCAACTGCGCATCGCGCAGGGCTACGTGGACGTGCTGGGCATCAAGACCGCCAGCCTGGAGACGCCGGTGGGGCTGCTGTCCGGCGGCAACCAGCAGAAGGTGGTGCTGGCGCGCTGGCTGGCGACGCGGCCGCGGTTGCTGATCCTGGACGAACCCACCCGCGGCATCGACATCGCCGCCAAGCAGGAGATCATGACCCGGATCCTGGCCCTGGCCCGCGAGGGCATGGCGGTGCTGTTCATCTCCGCCGAGGTCGCCGAGATCGCGCGCATCGCCGACCGCATCGCGGTGCTGCGCGAACGCCGCCTGGTCGGCGAACTGCCCGGCGGTTGCGGCGAGCGCGCGATCTTCGAGCTGATCGCCGGGAGCGCGGCATGAGCGCCACCGCCACGCCCGACACCACCGCATCGCGCTGGTCGGCGCGGCTGCGCGCGCATCCGTTGTTCTGGCCGCTGGCGACGCTGGCGGTGCTGCTGCTCGGCAATGGCCTGTTCGACCCCGGCTTCCTGAGCCTGCAATGGCGCGACGGCCATCTCTACGGCAACCTGGTCGACATCGGCAACCGTGCCGCGCCGCTGGCGCTGGTGGCGATGGGCATGACCCTGGTGATCGCGGTGCGCGGCCTGGACATCTCGGTCGGCGCGGTGGTGGCGATCGCCGCGACGGTGGCGGCGTGGATGATCGGCGGCGGCGAGCACAGCCGCTTCCCGCTGTGGGCGGTGCTGCTGGCACCGCTGCTGGTGGCGGCGCTGTGCGGGCTGTGGAACGGGCTGCTGGTGGTCAAGGTCGGCATGCAGCCGATCATCGCCACGCTGATCCTGATGGTGGCCGGGCGCGGCATCGCGCAGCTGATCGGCGACGGGCAGATCCTGACCATCTACTACCCGCCTTATTTCTATCTCGGCAACGGCTTCCTGCTCGGCCTGCCGTTCGCCTTGTTCGTGGTCGCCGCGGTGTTCGCGGCCTTGCAACTGCTGCTGGGGCGCACCGCGCTGGGCCTGTTCGTGCGCGCCATCGGCCACAACCCGCGCGCGGCGCGTGTGGCGGGCGTGCGCGCGCGGCTGATCGCGGTGCTGCTGTACGTGTTCTGCGCGTTCAGCGCCGGCCTGGCCGGGTTGCTGATCAGCTCCAACGTCAAGAGCGCCGACGCCAACAACGCCGGGCAACTGATGGAACTGGACGCGATCCTCGCGGTCACGCTCGGCGGCACGCTGCTCGATGGTGGCCGCTTCAGCCTGGCCGGCAGCGTGATCGGCGCGTTGATCATCCAGACTCTGACCGCGACCATCTACGCCTTCGGCGTGCCGGCGCAGGTCACCATGCTGATCAAGGCGCTGCTGGTGTTCGCGGTGATGCTGCTGCAATCGCCGACCTTCCGCGCCCACCTGCGCGGCTGGATCCGGCGGCCGCCGCCGCAGGTGCGGCCATGAGCGCGGCGGCTCCACGCCCGGTTGGGTCCGGCCTGCGCAAGGCTGCGGGCGTGCTGCAGGGCGCCCGCCTGCCGCTGGCGATCACCGTGGCGCTGTTCGTGGCCATGCTCGCGGCCGGCGGCGTGCTCTACGACGGCTTCCTGGCGCCGCAGGTGCTGGCCAATCTGCTGATCGACAACGCCTTCCTGTGCATTGCCGCGGTGGGCATGAGCCTGGTGATCCTCAGCGGCGGCATCGACCTGTCGGTGGGCGCGGTGCTGGCGTTCACCACCGTGCTGTCGGCATCGCTGGTCGAGCGCCACGGCTGGTCGCCGCTGGCGGCGATCTCGCTGGTGCTGCTGCTCGGCAGCGTCTTCGGTGGGTTCATGGGCCTGCTGATCCAGCGCTACCGCCTGCAGCCGTTCGTGGTGACCCTGGCCGGCATGTTCCTGGCGCGCGGCGCCAGTTACCTGATCAGCGTCGATTCGATTCCGATCACCGACCCGCTGTACACCGCGATCGCGCAGGCGCGGCTGCCGCTGGGCGGCGACGTGTCGCTGTCGATCGGTGCGTTGATCGCGCTGGCGATGGTGGCGCTGGGCATGTGGCTGACCCAATGCACCCGCTTCGGCCGCTGCGTGTACGCGCTTGGCGGCAGCGAGGCCTCGGCGCGGCTGATGGGCCTGCCGGTGGAGGCGACGCAGGTGCGCGTCTACGCCTTCAGCGGCTTCTGCTCGGCGCTGGCCGGGGTGGTGTGCACGTTTTACATGCTGTCCGGCTACAGCCTGCATGCGCAGGGCCTGGAACTGGACGCCATCGCCGCGGTGGTGATCGGCGGCACGCTGCTGGCAGGCGGCAGCGGCTACGTGATCGGCACCCTGTTCGGCGTGCTGATCCTGGGCGCGATCCAGACCCTGATCGTGTTCGACGGCACGCTCAGCTCGTGGTGGACGCGCATCGTGATCGGTGGCCTGTTGCTGCTGTTCTGCCTGTTGCAGCGACTGCTGACCCGGCGCCTGCCGCAGGGTGCGGCGAGCGAGTGAGCGGCACGGCGGCGTAGAATTCGGCAACCGCAACCGGAGCGCCGACATGCTGACCATCTGGGGCCGCCACAATTCGAGCAACGTGCGCAAGGTGCTGTGGTGCGCGGAGGAGATCGGCCTGGCCTACACCTCCATCGAGGTCGGCGGCGCGTTCGGCGGCAACGATCAGCCGGCCTATCGCGCGCTCAATCCCAATGGCCTGGTGCCGGCGATCGAGGATGATGGCCTGGCGCTGTGGGAATCCAATGCCATCGTCCGCTACCTGGCCGCGCGCTACGCCCCGGACACGCTGTACCCGCAGGACCCGGTGCTGCGCGCGCACGGCGACAAGTGGATGGACTGGACCACCTCGCGCTTCGCCGGCGCCTTCCGCGATCTGTTCTGGGGCGTGTTGCGCACCGCGCCGGAACAGCGCGATGCAGCCAGGATCGCCGCCGCGCTGGAACAATCGGCCGAGCTGTTGCACACCGCCGACGCCGCACTGTCACAACAGCCCTGGCTGTCGGGCGAGCACTTCGCCATGGGCGACATCCCGTTGGGCAGCTTCGCCTATGCCTGGTTCGAGATGCCGATCGAACGCCCGGCACTACCGCACCTGCACGCCTGGTACCAACGTCTGCAGCAGCGCCCGGCCTATCGCAAGGGCGTGATGACGGCGCTGACCTGAGTGCGGCGTTTCCGGCGGGGGACGGTGCCGTCGCGGCGGTGGCCATGCCCGTCAACCGCTCGCTCCCACCTGACGGCAAGGAGCCGCTACCCGTGATCGAACCTCCCAAGATCGTGCTCTGCATTCCCGGCCCATGGCCGGATCGCGCGGACCTGCTCGCGCGCATCGTCCAGGACAGCGGCGGCTACCTGTTCGCCGGGCACGTGCTGATGCACATGGACAGCGGCCAGGCATGTGAGCTGCAGTACGAACCGCACGATGCGCGCATGGCCGCCGCGTTCGCCGCCGCCGGCCCGCATTGGCGGGGCTCGGCCGACATGGCGCGTATCCGGACGCATGCGTCCGTCGTCTACCTGATCGGTGCCGGCGGCTCGCGGGTGCGTGCGGAGACGATGATGCGCGCGGCTGCGGCGTTGCTGGACGCCGGCGGCCTGGGGGTGAAGGTGGAAAGCAGCGGCGTCGCCCACAGCCCCGCCGACTGGCGGCAACTGTGCGCGGACCTGTCGCTAGGCAGCGCCCACCGCGCCTATGTGTTGAACATCACCGGCGAGCAGGTCCACTCCTGCGGCATGCACCAGTTCGGCATGAAGGACGCGATCGTCGCGGCGCAGGCGGCATCCGACCCGGTCGCCCTGCTGCACACCTTCACCTGCTACCTGTTCAACGAAGCGCCCGACGTGCGCGCCGGCCATACCTTCTCGGTCGCGGCGGATGCGCCGCGCTACCGGATCCAGGCCGAAGCCAGCAGCCAGTTCCAGCCCGGCGACCTGTTCGCCAATCCCTACGGCCTGTGGCGGCTGACGCCGCTCTGACGCCGCGTTGCTTCCTGCATCCGTGTGCGGTGTCGGCGACGCGCCGCCGAATGCGTGCGCGCCTCAGGGTCTCCCGCCCGCCACCGCCGGCAGCGCGTCGCCGCCCGCGCGGCGCATCACCCAGTTGAACAGCGGGGTGGCCATCAGCGTGGAGGTGATGGCCATCAGCACCAGGATCGAGAACAGGCCCTGTTCGATAACCCCGGCCTGCAGGCCGATGTTGATGATGATCAGCTCCATCAGGCCGCGCGCGTTCATCAGTGCGCCGATCGCCATCGCATTGCGGTTGGTCTCGCCGCTGATCCGCGCCGCGGCCCAGCAGGCGATGCCCTTGCCCAGGAACGAGGCCAGCAGGACCGCGCCGGCGGCCAGCAGGATCTGCGGGTCCAGCAGCACGCTCAGCTCGGTCTTGAGCCCGGAGAAGGTGAAGAACATCGGCAGCAGGAACACCACAACGAACGGCTGCAATTGCTCGCGCAGTTTTTCGGTCAGAGCGCCCTTGGGCAGGCAGGCGCCGAGCAGGAAACCGCCGAACACCGCGTGGATGCCGATCGCGTCCATCGCCCAGGCGCTGACGCAGAACAGCATCAGCACCACCGCCAGCACCCCGGCGCTCAGCGGTTGCTCGGGGCGCACGTGGTCGGCCAGGCGGCGCAGCCAGTGGCGGCCGACCAGCAGCATGAACAGCGCGTAGCCCACGCCGCCGCCGATCGCCAGATAGGCGCTGCCCCAGCTGCCGCCGAAGCTGGCCAGCACCAGCGCGAGGATGCACCAGGCCGCGGCGTCGTCGACCGCGCCGGCGGTCAACGCCAGTGTGCCCAGCGGGCTGCCGGTGAGGCCGCGCTCGTGGATGATCCGCGCCAGCATCGGGAACGCGGTGATGGCGATGGCCGCGCCCAGGAACAGCGACGCCTCCAGCAGCTTGGCCTTGGCCGAGAACAGCCCGGGCACGTGCAGCAGCCATGGCGCCAGCACGAAGGCGAGCACGAACGGCACGGCGATGCCGGCCAGCGACACGCCCATCGCGCTGCGGTAGCGCGTGCGGAAGTGCTCGCCGCGGAAATCGGTGCCGACCAGGAACATGTACAGGCCCACGCCGAACTGCGCGGCCACGTACAGCATGTCCAGGGTCGGCTTGGGGAACAGCGCCTGCTGCACGTCCGGCAGCAGCGCGCCGAACAGCGACGGCCCCAGCGCCACGCCGGCGATCATCTCGCCGACCACCTGCGGCTGGCCCAGGCGCCTGGCCAGCAGGCCGACCAGCCGGCATACCACCAGGATCACCGCCGCCTGCAGGAAGAAATACACCGACATCTGCGGGGTGGTCATGGGCGGCCGTCCTGGAAGTGTCGGCGGATGATAGGAGGCCGTGGCGATGAAATCCATGCGGCCGCGCCTCACATGGTGGGGCGGGGCGCGTTTGCGGTATGGTGCCTGGCGCGCGCATGGCGCAGGCCGTACACGCATGCGGACCGACACCGCAGGACGCACCGGGGAGCGAAGCGATGAGCAAGGGATGGACGCGGCGGCAATGCCTGGGCGCCGCTGCCGCGGGCGCAGTGGCCGGTTTGATGCCTGGGGCCGCCATCGCGGGCGCCGCCGCTGCCGGTGCGCACGATGCCGACGCGCTGTACCGGCGTGCGTTGGTGCTCGACGCCAACGCCCTGGCCTCGATCGGGCAGGTATTCGATGGCCCGGATGCACCGCAGCTGTTGCAGCAATTGCGCGACTCCGGCGTGTCGGCGCTGAAGACCACGCTGGGCGGTGCGGCCGGCGACTTCGAGACCGCCGTGCAGGACATCGCCGCCGCGCAGGCGCTGGTCGAGCGCTATCCCGAGCATTTCCTCAAGGTGCTGCAGCCGGCCGACCTGCGCCGCGCCAAGCGCGAGGGGCGCGTCGCGCTGATCTTCTCCTTCGAATCGGCAGCGATGCTGGAGGACAAGCCCGCGCGCATCGACCTGTTCCGCCAGCTCGGGGTGCGGGTCATGCAACTGACCTACAACCGCACCACGCCGTTCGGCGTGGGCTGCCTGGACGGCGACACGGGCGGTGTCACCGCGCTCGGCCGCGACGCCATCGCGCGCATGAACCGGCTCGGCGTGGCGCTGGATCTCAGCCATTGCAACATGCAGACCACCCGCGACGGCATTGCGCTGTCGCAGCGTCCGCCCGTCATCACCCATGCCGGTTGCGCCGCGGTGTTCGTGCATCCGCGCAACAAGCAGGACGCCGAACTGCGCGCGCTGGCCGACAAGGGCGGAGTGATGGGCGTGTACATGCTGCCGTTCCTGACCGAGGACAGCCGCCAGCCGCAGCTGGCCGACTACCTGCGTCATCTGCAGCACGCCCTGGACGTGTGTGGCGAGGACCATGTCGGCATCGGCACCGACTCGCTGTTCTTCCCGATCACCGAGCAGGACCGGCGCGCCTTCGAGGAAGACCTGGTGCAGCGCCGTCGCGACGGCATCGGCGCCCCGGGCGAGAACCGTCTGCCCTATCTGCCCGACGCCAACACCCCGCGCAAGCTCGAACGCGTCGCCGACGCGCTGCTGCGCCAGGGCTACAGTGCCCGGGTCGCCGAGAAGGTGCTGGGAGCGAATTTCGAACGGGTGTTCGGCGAGATCTGGAGTGTGTGACGCTGTGCAGTGCGCAAAGGACCTGCGTGACGCCCCGGTAGGTGGTGCGTTGCACGCAGCGTCGTTCACCGTTCCAGCGGCACCGCGCCGCCCGCATTGACCGGGCCCTCGCACAGGTTCAGACTTGCGGCCACATTTCCACCCGAACGTCCACGCCGCCATGGCCCACGCACCGCTGCTGATATTGCCCAACGCCCTGCGCGTCAGCGCAGGCCGGGTGCGCCTGCCTGAAGGAGTGGTCGACGCCGTGCGCTAACGCCGGCCATCGCCGATCCGCCGCAGACAAGCACCCGATGGGTGCTTTTTTATTGCCTGTTTTTCGCTGTTCCACCATTCCGACACGCCAAGGAGAACGTGCCATGCACTACGCCGCCGAACCCGAAACCTAGCCGCATGCCCGCCTCGCCAACCGGGGCATGCGGCGTCCCCCGTGTTGGCAATGCGGAGTCTTTCTCATGAACACGAACACCCTTTCCCGCTGGCGCAATCTCGGCATCATCGCCCACATCGACGCCGGCAAGACCACCCTCACCGAACGCCTGCTGTGGGCCGCCGGTGCGATCCATCGTGTGGGCGAAGTCCACGACGGTGCCGCCACCACCGATTTCTCGGACATCGAACGTGCGCGCGGCATCAGCATCGGTGCGGCCGCGGTGCAGGTGCAGTGGGCGCCGGACGGGCGGCCGGCGCATCGCCTGACCTTGATCGATACCCCCGGACACATCGATTTCGCGATCGAGGTGGAACGCTCGCTGCGCGTGCTCGACGGTGCGGTCGCGGTGTTCTCCGCGGTCGACGGCGTGCAGCCGCAATCCGAAACCGTGTGGCGGCAAGCACGCCGCCACGGCGTGCCGATGCTCGCGTTCGTCAACAAGATGGACCGTGCCGGTGCCTCGTTCGACGGCGTGCTGGCGCAGTTGCGCGGCAAGCTCGACGCGACGGTGTGGCCGGTCGGCGTGCCGGTGCCGGGCGACTCCGGCTTCGACGGCTGGAGTGACCTGGTCGACGGCCGCCTGCTGAGCTGGGACGACGCGGGGCACCTGCATGCGCGCGCCTGGCAGGCCGAAGAGGCGGCCGCGTTCGCGGACGCACGCGAGCAGTTGATCGCCGCGGTGGCCGAGCACGACGAGGCGCTGGCGCAGGCCTATCTCGAGGAACGCGCGATCGACGCCGAGCTGCTGCGCGCCGCTTTGCGCCGGGCCACCCTGGCCGGCGCCGGCGTGCCGGTGCTGGCCGGCTCGGCGTTCAAGCGCAAGGGCATCGAGCCGTTGCTGGACGCG
>NZ_AQOJ01000643.1:0-389 GCF_000364685.1 Xanthomonas sp. SHU 166 | reverse complement strand
TGCCGTCGCCGCTGGACCGCCCGCCGGTCGTCGCCCGCGCCGATGCGGACACCGATGCCGGTGCCGAAGACGGGCACGCGACCTTGCTGGCGCCGGATCCGTCCGGTCCGCTGGCGGCGCTGGTGTTCAAGTTCGCGCATACCGCGCAGGGGCCGCTGGCCTTCGTGCGCGTGTATTCGGGCACCTTGCGCGTCGGCGACACGGTGTGGACGTCGCATGCGCGGCGTCCGCGCCGGGTCGGGCGGCTGGCGGTGGTGCAGGCGCAGCGCACCCGCGACGTGGCGCAGGCGCAGGCCGGCGAGATCGTCGCCGTGCTCGGCTGGAAGGACGCGGTCAGCGGCGAGACGCTCAGCGGCGTGCAGGCACGGTGGGTGCTGGAACGCATTCGC
>NZ_AQOJ01000642.1:0-7843 GCF_000364685.1 Xanthomonas sp. SHU 166 | reverse complement strand
GCACCCGCCGGTGCTGGCGTGGCGGCTCGGCGCGGCCAATGCGACCGACCTGGTGCGGCTGGGCCAGGGCCTGGCGCGGTTGGCGCAGGAGGATCCGTCCTTCCGCGTCGACAGCGATCCGGAGACCGGTGAAGCGGTGATCTGGGGCATGGGCGAACTGCACCTGGAGGTGATGGTCGAGCGATTGCGCAGCGAGTGGCACGTGGACGTGCGCACCGGCGCGCCGCGCGTGGCCTACCAGGAAACGCCGCGTGCGGCCGCGCTGGGCGTGGCCGCACGGCTGTCCAAGCAGAACGGCGGTCAGGGCCAGTTCGCGCAGGTGGTGCTGGATGTGCTGCCGCGCGCGGACGGTGCGGTCACCTTCGTCGACCGCAGCCGCGGCGGGGTGGTGCCGAAGGCCTTCGTCGCCGCCACCGAGAAGGGTGCGCGCGCGGCGCTGGCGCAAGGCCCGCTCGGCCATCCGGTGGTCGGTGTGGAGGTGGTGCTGGTCGATGGCCAGGCGCACGCGGTGGATTCGTCGGACCTGGCGTTCCAGCGCGCGGCTTCGGACGCGGTGAAGGCGGCGCTGGCGCAGGCCGGCACGCTGCTGCTGGAGCCGGTGATGGCGGTGGCGATCGATGCGCCTGCGCACAGCGTCGGCGACGTGCTCGGCGATCTGCAGCGGCGCGAGGGACGCGTCGTGGCGATCGAAGAGCGCGGCTCCCGTGCCGAGGTGGTCGCGCAGGCGCCACTGGCGCAACTGCAAGCCTATGCCACGGCGTTGCGTTCGCTGACCCAGGGACGCGCATCGGCGAGCATGACCTTCGACGGCTATGCGCCGGTCAAGGCCGCGTGAGCCGCATTGCCATCTGGCAATGCGGCAGGAGGACGAGGAGCCGGTTCGCCGGCTCCTCTTTTTTTGTCCGCGCTTGCGTTGGCGCCGCGATCCGGGCTTCATAGCCGGCCCCGATCGCCGGAGCCGCCCATGCATCGCCGTCTTGTCCTCCTGACCCTGCTTGCTCTGTCGCCGACGCTCGCCGCCGCGCAGCCGCCGGCATGCGCGACGCCGCTGCAGATGGCCGAGCGCCTGTACAAGGCGCGCGATTTCTACTGGCAGCCGCAAAACCTGGACGGCTTGCTGACCCCATCCTTTGCGCACGCGCTGCAGGCCGACCAGCGCTGCGCGGCGCGCGAGGGCGTGTGCCGGCTGGACTTCGACCCGTGGACCAGCGCGCAGGACGGCGACATTCAGGGCGCGCCGACCTTCACCCTGGTCTCGGGCGGTTCGCAGGCCACCGTGGTGGAGGTGCGCATGGACTACCGCTTGGCGCTCGGCGGTCGTGCCGCGCGGGCGCAGTCGGTCAAGATCGAGCTGCAGCGCCGCGGCAACGGTTGCTGGGCGGTCAGCGACCTGATCGCGCCGGACGGGCAATCGCTGTTCGCGCTGCTGACCGATCCGGAGGACTAGGCGCGCGGAGCGTTACGCCGCCCGGTAATCCAAGTCCTGCTACTGGGAGAGTGGCTGGTGCGCCGTGCGGATGGCTGCATGCCGCCCTCAAAGTGCGGAGGTGATGGATGCGCTGGCAGGTGGGTCTATCCCGCGCGCACCTAGCCTCACCCCAACCCCTCTCCCGGGGGAGAGGGGCTAGGAGCGCGGCAATGGCCTGGGGCTACTGCAGCTGCAGCATCACGATCGCCTTGGCCGGCAGCGCCACCTGCAACGTGTCGCCTTGCACGCGCGCGCCGGCGAAGGCGGCCGGGCGTACCGCCTGCGGCTGGGCGAAGGTGTTGAGCGCGTCGATGGTCGGCGCGGTCAGGATCTGACCGTCGACGCCGCGCATCTGCACGCCGTCGACCTGCACCGTAACGTCGGCGCTGCGGTTCGGGTCCAGATTGGTCAGCGCCACGTACACGTGCCCATCCTTGGCCCGCACCGCCGAGCCGTGCACCGCCGGCACCGTATAGCCGGCATGCCGGTAGTCGGGCGTGCTGATCTGCAGCGGCAGCGCGGTCGCGTCCTGGTACGGCTTGTACAGCATGAAGACGTGGTAGGTCGGCGTCAGCAGCATCCTGTCGCCGTCGGTGAGGATCATCGCCTGCAGCACGTTGACCATCTGCGCGATGTTGGCCATGCGCACGCGGTCGGCATGCTGGACGAAGATGTCCAGGTTGAGCGACGCCACCAGCGCATCGCGCAAGGTGTTCTGCTGGTGCAGGAAACCCGGGTTCACGTCGGGCAGGCCCTTGTACCAGGTGCCCCATTCGTCGACCACCAGCGCGACCTTCCTGTCCGGGTCGTACTTGTCCATGATCGCGCTGTGCTTGCTGATCAACTCGTCCATCCGCAGCGTGCGCGACAGCGTTTCGATCCACGCCGCCTCGTCGAAGCTGGTGGAAGAGGCGCGCGGCGGCCAGCCGCCGGGCACGGTGTAGTAGTGCAGGCTCAGGCCGTCCATGAACTTGCCGGCCTCGCGCATCATCACCTCGGTCCAGTGGTAGTCGTCTTCGTTCGGGCCGGGCGCGATCTTGAGGATCTTCTGGTCGGCCGGCGCCTTGACGAAGGTCTGGTAGCGGCGGAACACGTCGGCGGCGTACTCGGCGCGCATGTTGCCGCCGCAGCCCCACAGCTCGTTGCCGACGCCGAAGAACGGCACCTTCCACGGGGCCTGGCGGCCGTTGCGGCGGCGCTGTTCGGCCAGGGTCGAGCGCGTGGGCGCGGTCATGTATTCCACCCACTGCGCCATCTCGTCCGGCGCCGCGTCGCCGACGTTGCCGGCCACGTACGCCTGCGTGCCGAGCAGTTCGGTGAGGTCCATGAACTCGTGGGTGCCGAAGCTGTTGGGTTCCTCCACGCCGCCCCAGTGGGTATTGACGCTGGTCGGGCGCTGGCTGCGCGGGCCGATGCCGTCGCGCCAGTGGTATTCGTCGGCGAAGCAGCCGCCGGGCCAGCGGATGTCCGGCACGTCCAGCGCCTTCAGCGCGGCGACCACGTCGTTGCGGTAGCCGCGGGTGTTGGGGATCTTCGAGTCCGGGCCGACCCAGACGCCGCCGTAGATGCCGTTGCCCAGGTGTTCGGCGAACTGCCCGAACAGGTGGCGCGACACCGCGGCGCCAGGGCGGTCGGCACGCAACGTGCCGCGCACCTCGACGTCGGCGGCCTGGGCCAGTGTGGCGGCCAGTGCCAGGCCGAGCGTCGCGGCGATCAGCGGCAACCGTCGCCAGTGTGCCGCACGCTGCTGCAGGAAACGGGGCGAACGCATCGGGAGCTCCTTGTCGGGTAGGGCGGCGCCGTCGCCAGCGTCGCGTGGGAGTGGCGGCCGGCGCGCGGCCTTGGCCATGACGCCCAGGCGCTGCCGTATTCGGGGCGCACACCCCCCGGCACGATCACTTCCGTGCCTGTCCCCGGTGTGCCCCGATCCCGAGCATAGAAGACACATGAAGGGCGAACCAATGCCCAAATGCGACGCCGCCATATCGGAATTGCAATGCGCGGTACGGCGCCGCATGCAGTGTGTTCCCAGAACGTGCGCGGTATCGCACAGCGCGCTGTCGGCGCTCGCGCGGCGATGGCCGTGTCGCGCCATCGCTGGTTATGCTGCGGACCCCGCGCATGCGCACCGACTTCCAAGACTCCTGCATGTCCTCGCTTTTCGGTCATCTTCCCGACGGTACCGCCATCCAGCGCATGGTCCTGGACAGCGGCGACGGCCTGCGTGCCGAAGTGCTGACCTATGGCGGCCTGCTGCGCAGCCTGCGCCTGCAGGGCACGCACGGCGAGACCGAGCTGGTGCTGGGGCTGCCGACGCTGCAGGACTACCTGCAGGACCCGGCCTACCTGGGCGTGCTGGTCGGGCGCTTCGGCAACCGCATCGCCGGGTCGGCCTTCACCGTCGATGGCCGGCACTACGCGGTCACCGCCAACGAGGGCGCCAACCATCTGCACGGCGGCGCGCTGGGCTTCGGTCGCCGGGTGTGGACGGTGTCGGCGCAGACCGAGCGCATGCTGCAGTTGCGCTACGACTCGCCGGCCGGCGAGGAGGGCTACCCGGGCAACCTGTCGGTGGAGGCGACCTACCGCGTCGAAGACCGTTGCCTGAGCGTCGAGTTCGTCGCGCAGACCGATGCGCCGACCCCGCTCAATCTCACCCATCATCCCTATTTCAACCTGGCCGGCGATGCCGCGGTGCCGGCCGCGGCGCAGTGGCTGCGGGTGCCGGCCGACCGTTACCTGCCGGTGCGCGACGCGGCGCTGCTGCCGCGCGGCGAGATCGCCACGGTGGCCGGTACGCCGTTCGATTTCAGCCAGGCGCGTACCATCGCCGACAAGGACATCGCCGCCGATCCGCAGCTGTCGCTCAGCGCCGGCTACGACCACTGCCTGGTGCTGGCCGACGGCCACGACTGCACCGCGCTGCTGTATTCGCCGCACAGCGGCGTGGCCATGCGCATCGTCAGTCCGATGCCGGCGGTGCAACTCTATGAAGGCCAGGGCCTGGACCGGCAGCATCCGGCGCTGGGCCGCGGCATCTGCCTGGAGCCGCAGGGCTATCCGGACGCGCCGAACCAGCCCGGCTTTCCCGATTGCATCCTGCGTCCCGGCCAGGTCTATCGGCACCGCATCGACTATCGCTTCGCCGAGGTCGGCCGCGGCGCCGACTGGGCGGCGGTGGAGGCGGCGCTGGCGGAGCAGGGCGGCGGTTGAGGCGTGGGACATCGCAGGCGTGTCTGAAGCCGCGACCGGGCCTTTCCCGGTGTCACCCGTCGCGGCTGAAGCCGCTTCTACGGGAAGGCCGGGCCGCTACTGCGCGTGCCCAAGCACCAGTTCGATCACGAACTTGCTGCCGAAGAACGACAGCAGCAGGAGCACCATTGCCGCCAGGGTCCAGTGCACCGCCTTGACCCCGCGCCAGCCGTAGCGCCAGCGGCCGAACAGCAGCGCGCCGAACACGATCCACGACAGCACGCTGAGCACGGTCTTGTGCACCAGCCGCTGCGCCAGGAAATCCTGCACGAACAGCACCCCGGTCAGCAGGGTCAGGGTCAGCAGGATGAAGCCGACCACGATGGTGCGGAACAGCAGCGTTTCCAGCGCGGTCAGCGGCGGCAACGCGCGCAGCCAGGGATGGAAGTCGCGGCGTCGCAGCGCGCGTTCCTGCAGCCACAGCATCACCGCCAGCAGGGCGGCGATACCCAGCGTGGCGTAGGCCAGCAGCGCCAGCCAGGCGTGCAACTGCAGCCGCCAGTCCAGCACCGGCGCCGGCTCGTGGCCGTAGCCGTGGTAGGCCAGCAGCAGCGCCGCCGACAGCGGGAACACCACCACGCCCAGCGCGGCCATGCGCCCGCTGGCGCCGACCAGGGCGGTCATCAGCGCCATGCCCAGGCTGACCAGCGACAGCGCGGCGAAGAAATGCATGTCCGGGCCACCGGCGGTGTGCAGGGCCACCTGCACGTGATAGCCCGCGTGCAGGGCCACCGCCGGTAGCGCCGGCCACAGCCAGGCGCGGCTGCGGTCCACCCGGTCGCGCACCACCGCGGCGATCAGCAGGCCGGTGGCGGCCAGGTACAGCAGGGTGGCGAGGACGGTGATGAGCATCGCGCCAGTTTCGCATATCGGGCCCGCCGCCGTGACGGCGCCGCCGGGGATCGCCGGCGCGCCCGGCTATAATCGACGGCCGTTTCCTGTCCGCGACCCGCCCGCATGTTCGAATCCCTCACCCAACGCCTCTCCGGCACCATGCAGCGCCTGCGCGGCCGCGGTCGCCTGACCGAGGAGAACATCCGCGAAGCCACCCGCGAAGTGCGCATCGCGCTGCTCGAGGCCGACGTCGCCCTGCCGGTGGTGCAGGCGCTGATCGAGCGCATCAAGGTGCGCGCGGTCGGCCAGGAAGTGCTCAAGAGCCTGACCCCGGGCCAGGCGCTGATCAAGGTCGTGCGCGACGAGCTGACCGCGGTGATGGGCTCGGCCGCCAGCGACCTCAACCTCAACGTGCCGGCGCCGGCGATCGTGCTGATGGCCGGCCTGCAGGGCGCGGGCAAGACCACCACGGTCGGCAAGCTGGCCAAGCACCTGAAGGAAAAGCGCAAGAAGAAGGTGATGGTGGTGTCGGCCGACGTGTACCGACCGGCCGCGATCGAGCAGCTCAAGACCCTGGCCGAGCAGGTCGGGGTGCTGTTCTTCCCGTCCGAGGCCTCGCAGAAGCCGGTGGACATCGTCCGTGCCGCCATCGCCGACGCGCGCAAGTCCTTCGTCGACGTGCTGCTGGTGGATACCGCCGGCCGCCTGGCCATCGACGCGGCGATGATGGAGGAGATCAAGGCGCTGCACGCGGCGATCGCCCCGGTCGAGACCCTGTTCGTGGTCGACGCGATGACCGGCCAGGACGCGGCCAACACCGCCAAGGCGTTCAGCGAGGCGCTGCCGCTGACCGGCGTGGTGCTGACCAAGACCGACGGCGACGCCCGCGGCGGCGCGGCGCTGAGCGTGCGCTACATCACCGGCAAGCCGATCAAGTTCATCGGCGTCGGCGAGAAGCCGGACGGCCTGGACGTGTTCCATCCCGACCGTCTGGCCAGCCGCATCCTCGACATGGGCGACGTGCTGTCGCTGGTCGAGCAGGTCGAGCACCAGGTCGACAAGGACAAGGCGCAGAAGCTGGCCGAGAAGGTCGCCAAGGGCAAGAAGTTCGACCTCAACGACATGCGCGACCAGCTCGAGCAGATGCAGAACATGGGCGGCCTGTCCGGGCTGATGGACAAACTGCCGGGCATGGGCCAGATCCCCGATCATCTGAAGCAGCAGGTCGCCGGCAACAAGGACGTGCCGCGGATGATCGCCATCATCGGCTCGATGACCAAGAAGGAGCGGCGCAACCCGGGTCTGCTCAACGGCTCGCGCCGCGCGCGCATCGCCCGCGGTTCCGGTACCCAGCCGGCCGACGTCAACAAGCTGATGAAGCAGTATCAGCAGATGGAAAAGATGATGAGCAAGATGGCCGGCGGCGGCATGAAGGGCCTGATGCGCGGCATGAAGGGCATGCTCGGCGGCATGGGTGGCCGCGGCGGCCTGCCGTTCCGCTGAATCTGGCCGTGCACGGTTTTCCTCCTTGCTGCGGTCGCCGTCCGTTCTTTTTTGAGTTTTCGTTCATTCGCTTGGGAAGGGTATGAACCGGCAGATCAAGCACCGCACGTTCTTTTTCGAACGTTCATGCAAGGCTGGCAGCGCGCGCGTCTTTGCCGCCTTTTCCGATTCCACGCAGCGTGCGAACTGGAGTGCTCCATCCGAGAGTGCGGCCGTCATCTACGATGTGACCGATTTCCGTGAAGGCGGGCGGGATGTTTTCCGATGTGGGGACAAGGACGATCCGCAGTACACGGGCATCGCTACCTATGTTTCCATCGTGCCGAACTCTCGGATCGTATGGAGCGAAATCGTGGAATCCGGCAGCCAGACCCTGGCGGCGCTTCTGAATACGGTGTTGCTTGAAGCGCATGTCGATGAAACCAGGGTTTGTATGACCGTTCAGGCGACCTCTTTTTGCGGCGATGAGATGTTCGAAGGAATCGAAGCCGGAAACAACGCGGCGCTCGACAACTTGGTTGCGTTCGTAGCCCGATGACTTCTCTGGGCGGATCGGCTGCAGGTGCATGCTGCGTGGCGCTGTGGCGAATCGTCGCTAAAGCGTCAGCCTCGGGCTAGGGGATCGGATTTTCGCGTTGTTTGAAGGGGGTTCCTTGCGACGATCTTCACTGCAGGTGAGCGCAGCAGTGTCCGCTGCACCGTGGCCTGGATGCGGTGCGGCTACCATGGCCGTTCCCGGAGTCGCGGAGCACGCATGATGCAGCGCCTGGCGCGCGTGGACGCCTT
>NZ_AQOJ01000641.1:0-1290 GCF_000364685.1 Xanthomonas sp. SHU 166 | reverse complement strand
GGCCAGTGCGCACTGCCGAGCCCGGCGCGCAGGTAGACGCCGCGCGCGATGCCGTCGGCATCGACGGCGAGGTCGGTGTGCGCCAGCGCCGCTGCGGCGGTGGCGATGGCGGGGATCGGCAACAGCTCCTGCGGCATGTCCGCACCGCCGGCGCTGCCGATCACCGGCAGCACGGTGCGGCCATTGCGCCGCAGCGCCGCGGCCAGGCGCGCATCGTCGTCGGCGTGTTGCAGGTCGGGCTCGCTGAACAGCAGATCCAGCGCCACCCGCTCGGTGCCCGCTGCGCTGAGCCGGTCGAGCAGGCGCGCGTGCAGGTCGCGTCGCCATGGCCACTGGCCCAGTGCCTGCAGGCTGCGGTCGTCGATGGCGATCAGCAGCATGCGCGGATCGGCTGGACGCGGCGCCTGCGCGATTGCCGCGTCGTACAGCGCGTTGTCCAGTCGCCCGGTGACATCGCCCAGGCTCAGTGCCGCGGCCAGTGCGGCTGCGACGAGCGCCACCAGCACGTGTCGCAGCAGCGTGGCGTTCACAACGCCAGCCACAGCAGCAGCGCGCCGCCGGCCGTGCCGAGCTTGCAGTAGCGGCAGGGCAGGTCCAGCGTCTGCGGCGTCGAGAACGGCGCGGCCTCGCCGTCGGCGTCCAGGGTCTGGATGCGCACGTACCAGGTGCCGCGGCGCGGCCGCGGCAGCGCGACCTGCGGCTGGGTCACGGTGCGTTCGAGCAGGCCGCGGTGGAACGCGGGATCGCGCGCCAGCTGCACCCGGTAATGGTGCGCGTCCGGATCCGGCTGCCAGCGCAGGGTCAGCGTGCTGCGCTCGGCCTGTGCCGGCGCCAGGCCGGGATCGGCCGGCGTATCGCTGAGATGCAGCGTCAGCGCCTGCCCGAACGGGCCTTGCCGGCCTTGCGCATCGCGCGAGGCGAGGCGCCAGAAGTAGGTGCCGGGCGGCAGGGGCTGCGGCGCGCGCAGATGGGTCGCGTCGGTCTCCTGCTCCAGCAGCAGGTCCTGGAACTGCGCATCGCGCGCCAATTGCAGCACGCTGCTGGTCGCCTCCGGGTTGCGGGTCCAGACGAAGCGTGGCCGCGCGATGCGCAGTTGCTGCTCGTGCAGCGGCTGCACGGTCAGCGGCGGCAGCGGCGTGGCCGAGACCTGCAGCGGCTGCTCGGCGTCCTCGCCTTCCACGCCGGTGGCGGTGACGCCGCGCAGCAGCAGCCGCAGGTCGCCGGCCGGCAGCGCGTCCAGCGCCAGTGCGGTGGCCTCGGTTTCCTGGGCGAAGCGCAGCACCTCGCGTT
>NZ_AQOJ01000640.1:0-857 GCF_000364685.1 Xanthomonas sp. SHU 166 | reverse complement strand
TGCCCGGCGACGCGCTGGATGCCGGCGCCGCCGAGATCGCGCGCCTGGGCCTGCTGCTGCCGGCGATGGTCGCGGCCGACCTGGACGCCGACAGCAGCGCCTTCCAGGGCTGCCAGTCGCTGCGCCTGGACGACCTGGAACACGGCTGCGCCCTCGCCGCCTCCGACAGCTACACCCTGGTCACCCGCACCCAGGTGCCGCTGCGCGACCTGGGCCCTGGCGAATTCGTGGTGTTCCGCGGCGGCGTGGCGCAGCGCGACCAGGTCGCGATCGTGATCGGCCAGCCCGACCTGAGCGCGCCGGTGCCGGTGCGCGTGCATTCCTCCTGCCTCACCGGCGACCTGTTCGGCTCGCTCAAGTGCGACTGCGGCGATCAGTTGCGGCACGGCCTGGCCAAGCTCAAGGCGCTGGGCGGCGGCGTGCTGCTGTATCTGGACCAGGAAGGCCGCGGCACCGGCATCGCCACCAAGATGCGCGCCTACGGCTACCAGCACGACGGCCTGGACACCATCGACGCCGACGCGCAACTGGGCTTCGGCGCAGACGAACGCCGCTACGGCAGCGCCGTGGCGATGCTGCGCGGGCTGGGCATCGGCCGCGTGCGCCTGCTCACCAACAACCCGAACAAAGCCGAACGCCTGCGTGCGGCCGGCATCGAGGTGACCGAGCGCATTCCGGTCACCGGCACCATCACCGCCGAGAACGAAGGCTACCTGCGCACCAAGGCCGCCCGCGCCGGCCACGCGCTGGACGTGGACGCGCTGCTGCGCGCGGCGCGCTGAACCACCGGCGCAGGTCGGCCCCCACACCGCCTGCCCGGATCGGGACGGAAACCGCGCGGCGGGCAGCGCACGCCC
>NZ_AQOJ01000639.1:0-369 GCF_000364685.1 Xanthomonas sp. SHU 166 | reverse complement strand
CCGTTGCCGTTGCCGTTGCCGTTGCCGTTGCTGTTGCCGTTGCTCTTGCAGTGGCTTTGGCTTTTGACTTGCCGGGTCCCCTTCCGAAGCGGCGGCCATCGCGGGGAAAAACCCCGAAGGGGCGGCGCACATGGACGTGCGCCGTCCGCGGCAGGGGCAGGATGCCCCTTCCGCGGATCCCCGTGATGGACGCGGACCCGGAGCGCGTTAGCGCGGAGGGCGCGAGGCAGGGTGTGCTTTCTTTTGGTTACTTTTCTTTGCACAAGCAAAGAAAAGTGACTCGCCGCCAGGCGAAAGCTTTGCTCTTGAAGATGCTGCCGCCATAGTTGAATTGCAGGAGCGGCTTCAGCCGCGACAGCGAGAGTCCGT